>CAMZHP010000199.1 GCA_947306845.1 uncultured Prevotellaceae bacterium | reverse complement strand
AAATATGCCCTCTACAACTATGGCGTGAGCGGCAACACCGCTACCAGCAACGTGTTCTGCGGTATCAACAAATGCACCGATGGCTCTCGTACGGCAGAGAAGGGCGATGCCCACCGCGACGTGATCATGGCACGCTCCGGTGAGACCTACCTTGTAAAGGCAGAGGCTCAGGTTCGTCTGGGCAACTATCAGGAGGCTATCAGCACCGTCAACCAGCTGCGCGCTCGCGGACAGTGGAAGAATGGCGAGAACCGTGAGTACTATGTCGATGGTTCCATCGCCTTCACCAGCAACTCCACCAATGGTGCCACCAGTGCTTGTGTCAATGAGACCAACACCAAGATGACCAACCAAAAGGTATGGGAAGTGTCCAACCCCTGGAAGAGCTCCTACTACTTGTCCACTGGCATCGAGCGCACTACCGCAGCTTCCAACCTGCAGATTGCCAGCTACACCCAGCTGCCTGCAGAGGATGAGGCCGTGCTTGCCACTCTGGGCTGCACCTCCGACTACGACCGCATGCTCAACTTCATCTTCAACGAGCGCACCCGTGAGTTGCTCGGTGAATGGAACCGCTGGGAAGAGCTGAGCCGCGCTGGCCTGCTTATCAAGCGTGCCAAGGCATTCAACCCCGAGGCAGCACCCAACATCACAGCCAACAAGCATGAGCTGAGGCCCATCCCGCAAGCCTTTATTGATATCCTGCAAAATGAGGACGGCACCAACCTGTCCGACGAGCAGAAGAGAGCTTGGCAGAATCCTGGATACTAATTTATCAGATAGGTTATTCTACTTAGTTAATGTATTAGGTTTTTTAGGTAAAAAGCATGTGGCGGCCCTCTGTGACAGAGAGCCGCCACTTTTCATCTTTCATCTGTTATTTTTCATCTTTCATGTATTTCGACGGTGTGACACCAAAGTATTGCTTGAAGCAGCGGCTGAAATAGAGAGAGTCGGAGAATCCCACCTTGTAGGCGACCTCGGCTACGGTAATCATCTCACCGCTGCGGAGCAACTCCGCAGCGCGTGCCATGCGTTTCATGCGGATATAGTCTTTGGGGGTTTTCCCCGTTACCTCCATCATCTTGCTATAGAACTGCGACCTGCCATATCCGGTGCTCTGCGCCAAGTCATCAACCATGAAATTGGGGTTGTCCATCTCATGGGCTATCTTGATATCGACGATGTCACGGAATTTTCTGTCGCGCTCACTGGTGAGCAGCGGTGCATTGTCAGCGGATGCGGAGGAAGGGGTGGCATTTCCCGTGCTGCCCTCATTGGCTATGCCTTTGCTGTCCTTGCCCTTTGAGCCATAGGCGGCCTTTAGTTTGTCACGCTGGCGGATGAGCGAGATGCTCTTGCCGATGAGCAGGGCAGGACTGAATGGCTTGGCAATATAGGCATCTGCCCCGAAACGGGCGCCTTCCAACTGTTTCTCTATGGTGGTGATGGCCGAGAGCAGGATGAAAGGAATGTCGAAAAGGTCATCATCGGCTCTGACACGCTTGAGGAGTTCGATACCGTCCATCACAGGCATTCGGATGTCACTCACCACAAGGTCTGCTGCCTTCCCTTCACCGATGAGGGTGAGAGCTTCTGCCCCATCTTGTGCAGTGACGACATTGAAGTATGCAGCCATCTCATTCCTGAGATATTCTCTTACATCCTCATCATCCTCCACGATGAGCACCGTGCGGTCGTTGAGCGGTTCGGCAGTCACTTCACGATAGTGGCGCAATCGGTCGTCGTGAGGCATCTCCTCCTCCAGGCTGTTGCCCTCCATGAAATCCTCAGGCTGGTAGCCATCCGCCGAGAGTGGGATGCCCACTTCGAAAACACTGCCCCCCTGTGGATTTTCCTCATAGCGGATGGTTCCATGGTGCGCCTTCACGAGTTGCGCCGTGAAATGCAGTCCGATGCCCATGCTGTCGGCCACCACATTGGTTTGCATGAAACGGGTGAACAATTGTGGCTGTTTCTCCCGCGGTACCCCGATGCCCGTGTCCTCCACACGCACCAACAGATGGCTATCGTCTTTCTTCACTCTCACGGTGACATCGCCCTTGCGCGGTGTATATTTGAAGGCATTGCTGAGCAGGTTGTACACAATCTTGTCGAGAAAGCTTCTGTCCACATATATCTCCTCATGCTGAGCGAAAGGAACGAACTGCAGGTTCATCTCCTTGTTGTAGGCCATGTCGCTGAATCCCATGGTGAGGTCTCTGAGAAATTTCACCACGTCGGTGAGTTGCAGCCGAAGCGAGAGTTTGCCGTGTTGCTGTTTGTCGAACTCCAGCAGTTGGTTGACCAGTCGTTTGAGACGGTCGGCGCTCCTGTCCATGTTGGCGATAGGCTGCCGGATGGCAGCAGGCAGGTCCCCGGTTTTCCTGATACGCTCCATCGATCCTAAAATAAGGGTGAGGGGAGTGCGGAACTCATGGCTCACGTCCATGAAAAACCGATGTTTGAATTCGGAGATTTCCTTGTCCATCCTGATGCGGTTGCGCATGGAGTAGGTGATGAACAGCAGCCTGCCCATATACCATGCGAGGGCTCCGAAAAGCGTCAGGTAGATGAGCCAGGCCCACCATGTGTTCCACCACGGCTGACGGATGAGCACCTTCATCACCACCTCCTTCTGGTCATCGGCGCGACGTACATGGAAGACATACGACCCCGGTACCAAATCCTTGTACACCGCCTCGTTTTGCCGTGTCGGCAAACTCCAGCCCCTGTCGGCACCCTCTAGCCAGTAGACATACTCTGTATTGTGCGGATAGCCGAAATCAAGGTCTGAGAAACGGAAGGTAAGGGAGTTCTGGCGATGGGTGAGCCGGAGGCGTCCGTCGGTTTCTCCTTCTCGGTAGGGGATGCCGTTGACGAGCAGGCTGGTGATGGCAAGATGGCTGTCGCCCATTTGGTGATCCTGCATTTGATCGGGGTTGAAGCACACCACGCCGTTGTTGGTGCCAAAGACAAGTGTTCCGTCCTTCAGCATGCACGATGAGTTCTCGCTATATACATCACCCAGTTTGTCGGCGGAGAGGTAATAGGTGGTGAAGCGCATGGTGTGTGTGTCGAGTCTCGATAGTCCATAATGCGTTCCTATCCACAACAGTCCTTTCTGGTCTGCTATAATGCTGTTCACTGTGTTGTCGGCCAGTCCCTGGTCTGTGGTGTAGCGCTTAAAGTTGAGGTGGTTCACTTCGGAGGGGTTTTCCACACGGTAGAGCCCACCGCCGGCGGAGGCAAGCCACACCGTTCCCTCTCGGTCCTCAAAGAGGTCGCGTATCTCAAAATAGCCCAGACTGCTGTTGTCTGCTGTGTAGTAGTGGTAAGCCTTGGGGTCACGGATGATTTGCTCGGGGTCGAATACCACGATGCCGTTGCCGCATCCTGCGAAGACATGTCCTGCCTTGGTCTGGATCAGGGTGGTAATGTTGCGCATGAGGGGTTGGTCGTCCAAGAAATGCCGGAATCGGTAGGAGCCGTCGGGCTGTGTCTCGGCGAGGCACAGCGCACCCATGTTCACCCCCACCCACACGCGGCCCTGTCGGTCGCAGAGGATGTCGAACACTTTTCCCGAGGCGAGCGAGGTTGGGTCATCTGCATGATGGGCATAATGATGCCCGTCAACATAGATCCCATTGCTGCGGGTGCCTACCCATTGCTGTCCTCTGCTGTCGATGCAGATAGAGAGGAGGTCATCACCGATTCCCAGTTGGGCAGGCAGCAGCTTGTTGTTCTCAAGCAGAAACGCCCCACCCATGAAGTTGCCGGCCCACACCCTGCCGTCGGCTGTTTGATGCAGCGATCTGAAGAGATTGGCATAGTCGGGCGACAGACTATTGGTGGCGGTGAGTCTTCTCACGCTGCGAGGCATGGCGGTCACCACACTGATGCCCATATTTTCTTGCGAGAGCCAGATATTGCCCGATCTGTCGGCCATCATGCCGTACAGATAATCGGTCTGTATGGGTGGCCGGGCGCTCATCTTGGGTGAGTGGTGCTCAAGCGTGTGCGTGGTGGGGTCAAAGATGAACAGACCGTTGCCCAATGTGGATATCCAGATGTTGCCGTCGTGGTCGGTGAGCACTTCATAAGGTGTAATGCCGCGCTTGCTGAGCAGTTTGCTGTCGAGAATGGAAAATGTGTAGGTCTCTCCTCGCTGAGTGTCGAAATAATAGATGACCACCGAGCGGTCTGCCACATAATACCGCCCCATATTGTCGCGTCTGACCGTTCCTCCCGGTATCTGCATGCTGCCGATATTCACCTGGTGCCGCTGCGGGTCATAACTGTAAGTTTGGCTATCGGTGATGACGAGCAATTGGTCGTTGAGCGGCACAACTCCGCGCAGGCGGTTGCTTGTATCCCAACCAGGCCAGTTGCTGACGTCAGCAGTCAGCGTGCCGTCACTCCCTGCATGCATGATGCGGTGGTCAGTGGTGGCAAAATAGGTGGTGCCCTTCAGTTCGGCCATTGCTATAAACCCTGTTTTTCCATCGATAAGCCGCAACTGTTCCCCTTGCTTGAGATACAGTCCTTCTTGGGTGCCCACCCACACCCGTCCGTGGCTGTCGGCCTCCACGAACCTCACGTTGTTGGAGCGCAACAGTCCGTTTTCCTTATTGTACTCACGGCTGCTCACAATACCGTCACGGTAGGTCACTTCGATGCACCCGCTGTAATCATACCACAGCCAGGTGGTGTTGTCGGGCATGAAGGCGCAGTCGCAGTAGTTCTTGTGATTCTTCCCATCAGGGATGAAAGGCACGAACTGCCTGCGGTGGGTGTCGTAACAGCTGTATTGTTCTCCCTGCAGGCGCACGAAAAGGAGTCCGTTGGGATTTTGATGGAGCTCGCGCACACGGTTGCTCAGCAGTAATGAGTCATTGCTGTGTGGGTCGTGCCTGTGGATGTCGAAGGAATAGCCGTCATAGCGGCAAAGACCATCGGAAGTGGCCATCCACACGTATCCTTGCGGATCCTGCACCATGTTGATGATATAATTGCTGGGCAGCCCGTCGTCGGTGTTGAGGGTATGTGTCTTGAGCGGTAATTGGCACCATGCGCTTGTCGCCATCAGGCAAAGAGCCATGGCAAGTATTCTTTTTGTCATGCTTTCAGATAGGTTGGTGTGCAAAAATAGTGATTTCAGACAAAATTACCAATAAAACGGACGTTTTATCAAGGTAAATGATGCTATTTTTACACAACTTTGTTCCATCAAAGCACACATAACATGAACAGACTATCATTTCTTTTTTTGGCCATGGCCTTTCTCACCACAGGAGGCGTATCGGCACAAGAGGTGGATGAGAACCTCGCCCGTCACAACTTTTTCTATGCCGGACAAAGCAAGCAGCGAAGAATGTTTATCGTCAAAGAAGGGCAGGTGACCTGGAGTTATGACGACCAATTGAAGCGCGGTGAGATCAGCGATGCCGTGCTTATGACCGACGGCCATATCCTCGTGGCCCATCAGTATGGGGTGGCAGAGGTGGATGCTGACGGACAGACGGTATGGCATTATGATGCACCAGAGGGAACAGAGATTCATACCGCTCAGCCCATCGGACGTACTCACGTGGTGTTTGTACAGAATGGAAAACCGGCAAAGGCGGTGGTGATGGAGATTCCCTCAAAACGGATTGTAAGAGAGTTTGAACTGCCCATATCAGAAAAAGGATCCGTACACGGACAATTCCGCAATGCGAGGCTGTCAAGCCGAGGCACCTATCTCATAGCCAACATGGCTCTGGGGTGTGTCCATGAATACACCTGCGATGGAAGAGAGGTGGACCGCTGGAAAGGTTTCCTACCATGGTCGGTGCAGGAATTGCCCAAGACCGGCAACCTGCTCATCACTGGGCGAAAAGGACTGATTCAGGAAATCAACCGCCAGGGACAGACCGTGTGGCAACTGAACACCACAGGGTATGGCGTGACGCAACCTCAGAAGACTGTCCGTCTGAGTAACGGCCATCATATCGTGAACAACTGGTACAACGAATGGAACAAAGAACCGATGGACACCGCCAATGCCCCTGTGCAGGCTATTGAGATAGATAAGGATGGTAAAGTGGTGTGGCATCTCCGTGCTTGGAAAAATCCCGACCTCGGCCCTTCGACCACCATCCAGTTGCTCAATGAGGCAGTGAACCGCGACAGATTGTTTTTTGGTGAATACAACGCACAGGCCCCCAAACTTTTTGTTGGCCCCAACCAACCTATAGGCATAGGGCGTGGCATCCATCCGGGACGTGTGGCATGGATCCATGCCCCGGGGGTAGCACAGTGGGACGGCAAGACTGGCCTTTGGGTAGAGGACCGCTGGAACGACCAGGCAAAGGCAGACAGGATGATACC
>CAMZHP010000198.1 GCA_947306845.1 uncultured Prevotellaceae bacterium | reverse complement strand
CATCCACCACATAAGTCCACATATAGAGGAGGGCTGCCCAGCAGAAGAACTGCACCAGACCCACTTTCCAGAATGTGGCCGGCGCATTTTTCAGCAAAGCAAACCAGTTGGAACTGTCTTCCTTCGCCTCGGTCACGCCATGATATTGCGCATATTCCTCCGGCGGCATCTCACGCACGGTGGCTGTGGTGTAAATGACGCAGAGGATGAGGATGAGCGCACCCACATAGAACGACCAGATAACAGAATCGGGCACGACGCCCTCGGGAGCCACATTCTTCAGACCAATCCAAGTAAAGAAGAAGGGGAACACGAAGCCCACCACACTGCCGGCGTTGCACAGGAACGACTGGATGCTGTAAGCTTTGGCTTTCTGCTTCTCATTCACCATATCACCCACCATCATCTTGAAGGGTTGCATGGCCATGTTGATGGAGGTGTCGAGAAGCATGAGTGCTGCCAGTCCGAAAATCAAGGCTGCCTTGATCGACATGCCGAACGACCCGGAATTGGGCAGCAGGCACATCACCGCCACGGCAAGGGCGGCACCCACGAAAAGATAAGGGATGCGCCGGCCCAGACGGGTCCAGGTCTTGTCTGACAAGGTTCCGATGATGGGCTGCACTATCATACCCATCAGCGGGGGAAGAATCCAGAAGAAACTCAGATCATGAGGGTCTGCACCCAAGGTGCGGAATATGCGCGAGATATTGGCGCTCTGCAGGGCGTATGCAATTTGCACGCCAAAGAAGCCGAAACTCAGGTTCCACAGCTTCCAAAAACTTAGATCAGGTCTTGTTTTCATATTTTAATAGGTCTTTATTTAGGAAATAGTTCTTTCTTTGCCATCGGGCACAAGAGCCGGAAGATGCTGACGCAGAATCACCGCGTGGTGCCGCGGACAATGAGGCGTGTGCGCACCACGCGCTTCACCACCTTCTCCTGGGGGATGGAACCTTCCACCTTGCTGATGAGGATGTCAGCAGCCTCCTCGCCCACCATCATACCCCGCTGTTCCACGGTGGTGAGCATCGGGTCGCAGGCGATGGCCCGCTCACCGTTGGTGAACCCACATATCGACACATCGTCGGGGATACGAAGTCCCATTCGCTTGGCGGTATATAGGACGCCTATAGCAGTATCGTCGTTGACGGCGAAGAAGCCGTCAGGACGGTCGGGCATCGACAGCAGTTCGGGAGTGATGGCCTCTGCATCAGTGCGGTTGTCACAATAGCGCATGTAACGCTCGTCGGCCGGCAGATGATGGCGCGCCAGGGCATCACGGTAACCATTGTAACGGTTTTTGGAAATCTCAAGGTTCATCGTCGACCCATAAAACGCCACACGACGGCATCCGCTGTCTATGAGGTAGTTGACAGCCGTGAGTGCCCCCATGTAGTCGTCCACCACCACCCTGCTGGAGTTGATGCCGGTGCAGATACGGTCGAAAAACACCAACGGCACTCCGCTGTCGATGAGGCGCAGGAAATGGTCGTATTTCACCGTATCCTTCGCCTGCGAGACGATGATGCCGCACACCTTATTCTCATAAAACGACTGGCATATACGCACCTTGCGCTCATAACGCTCGTCGCTCTGAGCCACCATCAACTGGTAGCCACGAGCTGAGGCCTCCTCCTCGATACCACTGAGGATGGATGAGAAATAGAAATGATTGATTTGCGGCATGATGACACCGATGATGCGCGTGGGGTGCACACGGCTGTGGCGCAGCGACTCTGCCAGGATGTTGGGGGAGAAATTGTGCTCACGGGCGTATGCCTTGATCGCCTCACGACGCTCCTCACTGATGCGCGGACTGTCTTTCAGTGCCCGCGAGACAGTGGCCACCGACACACCCAAGGCGCGTGCGATGTCCTTCATCGTGATGGGTTCGTTGTCTTTCATCATTTGCAAAGATAGACAAAACCTTGTCACGTTGTTACCCACTTTGTCACAAAACATGCAATAAACTGTGCAATCGTTTGCGCACCTCAAACACAATATTTTAATGATAAAAAGAACAAACAAAGCGAAAGAAAACTAAATTTGCAAACAGAAAACGGCCTGAGAAGAAAAAACACATCTTTCCCGGCAGGTTCTTAACCTAAATGCTACCTCAACTATTCAATGACGTGCGAGAGAATCGTACACATTAATATATAACATAATAACCTATTAATAATAACTTAACAATTAAAATGATGAAGCAGGTAAATTTTGCAATTCCTGTTAGGTTGCTCAGCCTCTTTTTGGGGCTGTTCCTATCAGTCAGTGCCTTTGCGCAGTCATTCACTGCCAACGGCCATGTGAAAGATGCTACCGGCGAAGACATCATCGGAGCCACCATCCGCGTTGTTGGCCAACCGGGTGGCGTGATTACCGATTTCGACGGCAATTTCTCAATTGAAGCAAAACAAGGCGACATGCTCCAGATCTCATACATCGGATATGAGACACAAGAGGTGGCCGCAGCCCCACATGTGGAGGTGATTTTGCAAGACGACTCCCATTCTCTCAACGAGGTGGTGGTGATCGGTTACGGTGTGGCCAGGAAAAACGACCTCACGGGTTCGGTGACCGCCGTCAAGCCCGATGAGAAAAACCATGGTCTCATTACCAGTGCCCAGGAAATGATGCAGGGCAAGATTGCCGGTGTGAACGTCACCAGCGACGGCGGTACACCTGGTGGAAGCTCCACCATCCGCATCCGTGGCGGTTCGTCACTGAACGCCTCCAACGACCCGTTGATCGTCATCGACGGCCTGGCCATGGACCGTGTGGGCGTGAAGGGCTCACCCAATGCCCTGTCGATGGTCAACCCGAATGACATCGAGAGTTTTACTGTGCTGAAGGATGCCTCCGCTACCGCCATCTACGGTAGCCGCGGCTCGAATGGTGTCATCATCATCACCACCAAGAAAGGACGCTCAGGCATGGCTCCCAAGGTGAGTTACAGCGGCAACGTCAGCTACTCCATGAAGCGCAACCAGCTGGATGTGCTCGATGCCGACGAGTTCCGCAAGTTCATCAAGGGCTACTACGGAGAGGATTCAGCCGCTGCCGCACTCCTGGGCAATGCCAACACTGACTGGCAGGCGGAGATTTTCCACGGTGCAGTGAGCACCGACCACAGTGTGACGGTTCAGGGTGGCCTGAAGAACATGCCCTATCGCTTCAGTGCAGGCTATACCGACCAAAACGGTATCCTGAAGACCTCCAACTTCCAGCGTACCACCGCCAGTTTGACACTGAACCCCTCATTCTTTGAGGACCACTTGAAGTTCAACATCAACGGCAAGTTCATGTACTCACACAACCGCTATGCCAACACAGGTGCCATCAGCGAGGCCGTGCGCTTTGACCCCACGCAGCCCGTTACAAGCACTGACGACACCTACAAGAACTTCCACGGTTATTGGCAGTGGGCCGGCGACGGTTCTCCCTACAACGACTACACCATCACCAGCGCCATCCGAGCCACAGGTCCCGGTAAGAACCCCGTATCCATGCTCTATGAGAAAAACGACCGCGCCAACAGTTACGACTATTTGGGCAACGTGGAGGTGGACTACAAGATCCACGGCTTTGAGGACCTTCGCCTGCACGCCAATGCCAGCGGCGACTGGGGCAACGGACGCCAGGAAACTGATGATGCACCTTGGGGTTCGTCAAGTTATTACTATGGCAACTCCGGCTTCACCAAGGAGAACAAATACAACCTGACTTTCTCGGCATACGCACAATATTACAAGGATTTCCTGAAAACCCAGCACTTCGACATCATGGTCGGCTATGAGTGGAGCCACACCAAATATTGGGGCAACTCTGCATATACCAGCCTCTATCCCAAGACCTACGGCACGTCGCTGGTCAACGGCGTTGTTGTTGACAATCCCACGCTGGCAGCCCTGCGTGGAACACCGTTCTCATCGAGCAAGGGAGAGTGGAAACAGGAAAGCTATTTGGTGAGCTTCTTCGGCCGTGCCAACTACATCGCCTTTGACCGCTATATGGTTACCGCAACGGTTCGCCGTGACGGTTCAAGCCGTTTCTACGACCACTGGGCTACCTTCCCATCAGTTGCTCTCGGTTGGAAAATCAATGAGGAGGCACCACTGCGCAACATCAATTGGATTGACGAGATCAAGCTCCGCCTTGGCTGGGGTAAGACTGGTCAGCAGGACGGCATTGGCAACTACAACTATTTTGCCACGTATAATGTGAACAACAACAACGTCAACGGACGCTATCCCATCCTCGGTGTCAACGACACGGGTTTGCTTTACCGTCCTGATGCCTACAACAAGCACCTGAAGTGGGAGACCACCACAACCTACAATGCCGGTCTCGACTTCCAGTTCTTCCACAATCGTCTGAGCGGTAGCGTCGATTACTACTATCGCAAGACCACCGACCTCATCAACACCGCCACGGTGTCCGCCGGTTCCAACTTCCGCAACCAGGTGGTTTCCAACATCGGTTCCTTGGAGAACCGCGGTATTGAGGCATCACTTACAGTGCGCCCCATCCAAACCAGCAACGTGCAATGGGAGGTGACCGCCAACTTCACCTACAACAAGAATGAGATTACCGAACTCACCGGTGAGGGCGACATCATCATGACAGGAGGCATCTCCTCAGGTACCGGCAACCAAGTACAAGCCCATGCTGTAGGCCATCCCGCATTCTCATTCTATGTATTCCAGCAGGTGTATGACACCAATGGCAAGCCTTTGGAGGGCGTCTACGTGGACCGCGATGCCAACGGTATCATCAACGATGCCGACCGCTATTTCTACAAGAGTCCGGCTGCCCCCTATACCGCAGGTCTTAGCTCACGTCTGCAGGTGAAGAACTGGGACTTCGGCTTCGGTCTGAGGGCCAGCTTTGACAACTATGTATTCTGGGACCGCGGTGCAGGCTTCTCCAATGTGGCCATGCGCTATGACGCATCCTTCGATTATCTGCAGAACGTCATCCCACAAGCTGTGGCGAACGGATGGACCACCTACGACTATGTGAAGACTGACTACTTCGTCCACAACGGCTCATTCCTGAAGTGCGACAACATCACACTCGGCTACTCTTTTGACAACCTCTTCAAGGGCGGCAACTACAATGGTCTCTCTGGCCGTGTCTATGCTTCAGCCACCAACGTATTCACTGTAACCAAATACGACGGTCTCGACCCGGAGGTCTTCAATGGCATCGACAACAACATGTATCCACGCCCCCTTACCTTCCTGATGGGTCTGTCCCTCTCCTTCTAAATGGAATTACAGGCATATATAATGACAACTATCATAAAATTTACGAATATGAACTTCAGATATATTAAAAATATAATTCCCGCAGCCGCACTGGTGGTCGCCGGACTGAGTTCCTGCACGGGCGACCTCGATGTCACCCCTATCGACCCGAGCTCTACCATGACACCCAGCGAGCCTGAGCTTTACACCAAGTGCTATGCCACCATGGCACTGGCTGGCAACACAGGCGGTGACGGCGACTGCGACATTGACCGTCTGGACGGAGGTACTACTGGTTTCGTCCGTCAGCTGTGGAACGCCAATGAGCTGACCACTGATGAGGCCATCTGCGCATGGGGCGACCCCGGCATTCCCGAGTTCAACTACAACACCTGGGGCTCCAGCCATCCGATGCTGGAAGGTTTCTACAACCGTCTGTTCACCAGCATCGCTTTCTGCAACCACTACCTGGAAGTTTGCAATGGCATAGATGCCACCCGCACGGCAGAGGTGCGCTTCCTCCGCGCTATGTTCTACTATCACCTGATGGACTGCTACGGCAACGTGCCCTTCGCCACCCAGCTGATGAGCACACCGCCTGAGCAGATTCAGCGTGCAGACCTCTACAAATGGATTGAGAGCGAACTGCTTGAGGTGAAGGACCAGATGCAGGCTCCTGCCGCACGCACCAGCAAGGAAGCTGGCTATGGCCGCGCCGACCAGGATGCCGCCAACATGCTGCTGGCCCGCCTGTACCTCAACGCAGAGGTTTATACCGGCACCGCTGAGTGGGCAAAAGCCAAGGAGTATGCAGAGAAGGTCATCAACGGCCCGCACAAGCTCTGGACCAACGGCTCCAACGGTTATTCTGCCTACCAGATGCTCTTCATGGGTGACAACGGCGAGAACGGCTCCAGCATAGAGGCTGTGCTTCCGTTGCTTGGCGACGGTCTTACCACGACAAGCTACGGAACGGCAATGTTCCTCATGTCATCCACATGGAAAGACGACATGGACGTGGACGGCAACTTCGGCATGGTGGAGAAATTCTGGGCAGGCAACCGTGCCCGCCACCAGCTCGTTCAGAAGTTCTTCCCCAATGACGACGCACCTGAAGCCAACATCAAGGCTGGAGTGAAATATCTGAAGTGGATTGATAAGC
>CAMZHP010000197.1 GCA_947306845.1 uncultured Prevotellaceae bacterium | reverse complement strand
GCAGCCGCCACGAGAGCCTCATCGCCTTCAGCAACTCCCAGTACTACGACGGCAAACTCTACACCTTCCCGTCTGTCGACGACCGTGCCTCGAAGGTGACGTTCGTCCCCATCGAGGGCACCTACGACTATGGCAAGTCACGCCGCAACCGCGCCGAGGCCGAGGCCATCGTCAATGAGGTGGTTCGCCGTCTGAACGACCCGAAGTTGTCCAAACTGAGCATCGGCATCGTATCCTTCAGCAAGACCCAGCAGGACCTCATCGAAGACATCCTGGTAGACGAACTGAGCAAGCATCCCAAACTGGAGCGGCTTGCCTATGACTGCGAGGAACCTATTTTTGTAAAAAACCTGGAGAATGTGCAGGGCGACGAGCGCGATGTCATCCTCTTCTCAGTGGGCTACGGTCCGGACAAGAGCGGCAAGGTGTCGATGAACTTCGGTCCGCTCAATAACGCCGGTGGTGAGCGACGCCTGAACGTGGCGGTCAGCCGAGCCCGCAACGAGATGATGGTCTTCTCGACTTTGCAGCCCGAGCAGATTGACCTCAACCGCAGCCGTGCCCGCGGTGTGGAAGGTCTGAAACGTTTTTTGGAGTTTGCCAAGAACGGCCGCATGCCCGTCATTTCCTCACAGATTGAGACGCAGACCGACACCTCGGTCATCGACTCCATCGCCGATGAGATCCGCCAACATGGCTACGAGGTCGACACCCTTGTGGGACGCTCCCATTTCAAGATCGACCTGGCTGTCATCGACCCTGCCGACTCTGCCAACTACCTGCTCGGCATCCTCTGCGACGGCACCAACTATTACGCCACTCCCACCCAGCGCGACCGTGAGATCTGTCAGCCCGGCGTGCTCCAGGGTCTGGGCTGGAACCTGATGCGTGTGTGGTCTGCCGACTGGTTCCTCAGTAAGGAGCAAGTGGCCGACCGCATCATCGAGCGCATCGAGCAACTCATAGCCGCCAAGGACGCGCCGAAGGAAGCCCCCATGGAGTCGTTCGTCGCCACACCACCAGTCAGCAAAGCACCGACGGACAAAGGCACTGCCGCCCCATCACGCTCCGAACGTCTCTCAGACATTCCCTTTGAGGTGGATGAGAGCGACATCATCGAACTGACCAACGACAAGGAGAAGCCCTATGAGGAGGCACAGATCGCACAGCGCTTCCAAGGCACCACCAGCCCCAACGTGCTGGCATTGCAGCGCCGCAATGTGGAGAGCGACATCCTCACCATCATCCGCAAGGAGCAACCCGTCACGCTGGGCACTCTGCGCAAGCGCATCATGTGGATATACAACCAGCCCCGTGTCTCCGACCGTCTGACGCACTGCCTCTCCAAAGGAATGGAGAAAGTGTATGTCGACCCCCTGTCCTCACCCGACAACCCCACCTTATGGGAGAATGTGACAGCTGCCAAGGCTTACGACACCTACCGCAAGGCCAATGGCCGCAACATCGAGGACATCCCCTTGATCGAGGTGGTCAATGTGGTAAAAATGGCCATGAGCCAGCAACTCACCGCCCCCGTGGAGGAATTGCTGCGTCAGATAGCCCGTCTGCTTGGTTTCGCCCGCCGCACCCCCAAGACCGACGATGCCGTCATGTCGGCAGTCAGTTATCTGGAGCGACAAGGCTGGCTCACCAACCAAGGCGGAACGGTGGCGATGGTGAATGTAAAGTGAAGAGTGAAGAGTGAAGAGTGAAGAGTGAAGAGTTATGATAATTGGGGACTTGCAGCAGCAAGTCCCCAATTATTATTGTCATTCTATTGAATGATCTGAGAAGGAGTTCCCTCCCCTTTGGGGAGGGTCAGGGAGAGGTTTCAAATCTTGGTGATGATACCCCTTTGAGTCTCAGAGATGAAATTCACGAGGTTTTGTATCTCCGGACTGTCGGGCACCTGCTCCTTCACCTGCATGACGGCATCGAAGACGCTGGTCTGGCCGTGGAAGATGAGGCGATAGGCATTGGCGATGTGCTTCTGCACCTTTTCTGTCACCCCATGCATGCCGAGAACGGTGGTGTTGACACCATGGTACTTGACCGGTGAGCCACCGGCGATGATATAAGGCGGAACATCCTTAGAGAATGTCGTTCCGGCCTGAACCATCGCTCCCTTGCCAACCCTTGTGCCGGCATTCTCAATCACGCTGGTGGAGAAGATGGCGAAGTCGCTGATGAC
This sequence comes from uncultured Prevotellaceae bacterium, assembly GCA_947306845.1. The sequence goes on along the minus strand of CAMZHP010000197.1, from coordinate 4,239 downwards.
ACAGTCGCCAGCAATCTTGGTGCCATATCCGAAGACACAGTCGTTGCCGATTTTCGTGTCATGCGAGATATGCACGCCTTCCATGAGGAAGTTGTTGTCGCCGATAACCGTCTGGCATCCCTTGTGCGTGGCACGGTTGATGACCACATTCTCGCGGATGATGTTGTTGTTGCCGATGATGCACTCGCTCTTCTCCCCCACGAAGTCAAAGTCCTGTGGCAGGGCGGCAATCACCGACCCCTGGTGGATTTTGTTGTTGTTGCCCACCCTTGCACCGTTGAGGATGCTTGTGAAAGGGAAGATGATGCAGTTGTCACCGATTTCCACATCCCCCTCGATATACACGAAGGGAAATATCTTACAATTGTTACCGATTTTCGCCCTGGGGTCGATTTCGGCTCTTGGACTGATATCACTTGGCATAGTCAATGATGTTTTAGGTTTATTTTCCGCCTCCTCCGAGAGCCTGGTACAGGCTGACCACCGCCTGCATCTTGTAGAATTCGTCGGTGACTTTGGTGAGTTGTGCGTTGAGGAGCGACTGCTGAGCAGTGATGACCTCAAGGTATGAACTGGAAGAGTTTTTGAAAAGCATCCGTGTGTGCTCCACATTCTTGGTGAGGGTCTCCACACGCTTGGCCTCAAGTTTCGCCTTCTCGTCCGATGAGTTGTAGAGTACGAGGGCGTCGCTCACCTCGCTGCCAGCCTTCAGCACGGCATTCTGCCACGAGTTGTAGGCCTGCTCATACTGAGCCTCAGCCACTCGGAGTCCGGCGGTAAGCTGTCCGCGCATGAAAATGGGCTGTGTGAGGCTTCCCACTGCCGATAGGAGCCATTTGCCTGGGTTGACGACGGCCCCGCCACCGCTGTTGGTAAATGTGGCCGTAGGTGTGATGGTCAGACTGGGATAAAAACGGCTTCTGGCCGTCTCCACGCCGTAGAAACATTTGGCGAGGTTCATCTCAGCATAGTGCACATCGGCTCTGTTGGCGAGCAGTTGGATGCCCACACCAGTGCTGAACTCAGAGGGCAAGTTCTGCTCCTCGAGTTTTCCGCGCTTGATGGTCTGTGCGGGTTGTCCCATCACGAGCGAGAGCGAGTTCTCCACCTCTCGGATCTGCCTTTGCATGTCCACCGCCTGCGCCTGCACTGAGTAGTAGTTGGCCTCGGCGCTCTGCACGCTGGTCGAGCGTGCCCTTCCCAGTTCCATCTGCAGCTTCATCATATCCCAGGTGTCCTTGGTGAGCGTGGTCATGTCGTTGAGGATCTCCATCTGCTTGTCGAGCATGAGGAGTGTGTAGTACATATTGGCTACTCCCGCCACGATATTGGTCTGCACGACAGTCTGGTAATCCTTCGTCGCCAGCAACTGCACCTGTGCGCCACGTTTCTGCGAGAGCAGGTTGCCGAAGAGGTCGGCATTCCAACTGGCAGCGATGGGCAACTGATAAGTCTTGGTAGCCGCATTGCCATCCCATGACGCGATGGTTCCCGACGGGGAGAAGGTGAACTGCGGCAGGAAGGCCAATCTGGCCGCCTTGAGCTGTACCTCTGCCATGTTCACGTTGAGTGCTGCGTTGAGCAAGTCGGGATTATTATCGAGGGCGGTCTGGATAAGCACCTGCAACTGTGGGTCGGTGAACACGCTCCTCCAGGGCAGGTTGCCGAAATTGGCCGTATCGGCCTCAGCGACAAGGGTGTCGTTCAGTGACACATTGTCGCGGATGAGTCCCGTGGTATTCACATCGGGTCTCTCGTATTTCTGGTAGAGGCCGCAGCCCGACAGGAAAGTCAGGCCGGCCGCCATCAGGATGATATTGAGTTTCTTCATATTATTCCTCCACTGTATAGTTGTTGGCATGGTTGACATACTGCTTCAATTCGGCATGGACAGCCTCGTCGACATCATCTTCGAACTTCATGGGCTTCAGTTTCTCCTGGAGCGACTGGAAGATGACAAAGAGCGTGGGCACCACGAAAATCTGCAACAGCGTACCGATGAGCATACCGCCGATGGCAGCTGCACCCAGGGTTTGGTTGCCGTTCTTTCCAACTCCTGATGCGAACATCATGGGGAGCAGACCGATAATCATGGCCAGTGAGGTCATCAGGATCGGTCGCAGACGGGCTGCTGCACCAAGCACTGCCGACCATGAGATGGCCATACCCGTCTCGCGGCGCTCGAGGGCGAACTGCACGATCAGGATGGCGTTCTTGGCAAGCAGACCGATCAGCATGATGAGCGAGATCTGCATGTAGATATCATTGGAATGTCCGAACAATTGGGTGAACAGGAAGGCGCCTGCCAGTCCGAAAGGTACGGAGAGGATCACCGCCAGCGGCAGGATGTAGCTCTCATACTGTGCTGAAAGGATGAGGTAGATGAACACGATACAGAGGACGAAGATGAGCGCTGTGGAGTTGCTCGACTGCGCCTCCTGGCGGGTCAGTCCCGAGTAATCATAAGTATATCCTGCCGGCAGTATCTGCTCAGCCACCTGCTCCACAGCCTTGATAGCCTCACCAGTGGAGTAGCCGTCGGCCACGGTAGCCGTGACGTTGATGGCAGTGAAGAGGTTGAATCGGTTGATGTTCGAAGGTCCGTAGACACGCTCCAGCTTGCAGAACTCATTGACGGGAGCCATGCCCGCCGGCGTGCGCACATAGACGCTGTTGAGGCTCTCCGGGGTCATTCTGCATTCGGGTGATGCCTGCACCATCACACGGTAGAGTTTTCCGTAGGCATTGAAGTTGGAGGCGTAGAGACCGCCATAATAGCCCTGCAGGGTGGTGAGGACGGTCTGCGGCGAGATGCCCGCCTGCTTACACTTCGCCACATCCATGTGAATCATGTACTGCGGATAACTCGGGTTGTATGATGTCTGGGCAGTCTGTATCTCAGGCCGTTTGTTGAGTTCTGCCAGGTATTCCTGAACGACGTCAAAGAACCTGAGGAGCTCACCGCCAGTACGGTCCTGCATCACGAGTGACACACCGCTGTTGGCAGAGAAGCCAGGAATCATAGGCGGTGAGAAGGCCAGGATCTGTGCATCCTTGATGGAAGCCGTCTGCTTGTAGATCATGCCGAGCACCGAATTGGCATCATAGGGATTGACGAGGAAACGGTAGATGCCGTCTCCCTGCCACAGTCCGGAGAGTTTCCACCAGAAACCTTTCTGGCGCTCATCAAAGGGCTTAAGTTTGATGATGAACGTGGCCTGGTCGCTGCCCGCACCTGCGATGAAGTTGTAACCCTGGATCTGCTCACGCGACTGGATGGCCGGGTTGGCAGCGAGGATGGAGTCCACCTCATTGATGACCTGCCGTGTACGTGCCACAGACGTGGCGGGCGGCATCGAGATGGTGCAGAAGAGTGTTCCGGTATCCTCGCTCGGTACCAGACCAGACTTGGTGGTTTGCATGGTCACAGCCAGCACTGCGATACCAATAATCACTGCGATGCCGATGGCCAATGGTTTGCGCACCAGTTTCTCCACGCGGGTCTTGTATTTGCCCAGAATCTTCTCGTAAGAAGTGTTGAAAGCGGCATGGAAGCGGTCGATGCGCGACATCTTCACCTCCTTGCCTTCCTCATCGCGGGGCTTGAGGAAGATGGCGCAGAGTGCCGGCGACAGCGTAAGGGCGTTGAGCGCCGAAATGAAGATGGACACCGCCATAGTGATACCGAACTCGCGGTAGAACGTACCTGTAGTGCCACCGATGAACGAGACGGGGATGAATACGGATGCCATCACGAGGGTGATGGAGATGATCGCGCTCGAGATCTCGTTCATGGCATCTATCGACGCGGTGAGCGAACTCTTGTAGCCCTGGTCAAGTTTGGCGTGCACCGCCTCCACCACCACGATGGCGTCATCGACCACAATGGCGATGGCGAGGAGCAAAGCCGACAGGGTGAGCAAGTTGATGGAGAATCCAAAAATCTTGAGGAAGAAGAACGTACCGATCAGAGACACTGGCACGGCAATCATCGGGATCAGCGTGGAACGGAAGTCCTGCAGGAAGATATACACCACGAGGAAGACGAGCAAGAGCGTCATCACGAGGGTGAACACCACCTCCTCGATACTGGCATAGAGGAACTCCGTGACATCATAGTTGATCTTGTAAGTCATGCCCGGAGGGAACAATTTGGCCTGCTCCTCAAGTTCCTTCTTCACATTCTTGGCAATCTCATTGGCGTTCGAACCAGCAATCTGCTGCACCATACCCATCACA
>CAMZHP010000196.1 GCA_947306845.1 uncultured Prevotellaceae bacterium | reverse complement strand
TGCCCGGATAAAGGTCGGTATAGTAGACTGCACGGTAGTGAGGCATCCTTGTGGCCCAGCGGCTGGGGTCTTTGCCGTAATAGTAGTTGTCGTAGCCACCTTCGGCATCTATGTCCTGACCCGTAATGGTGGGGCGGCTGTTACAACCTTCAAAATGGACGCGGTAGGCGTGCATCTGTTGGCTGATGGAATGGTGGAAATGTTCCCCCTCATCCTCAGGGAGTATAGACTGCCGCAGAGCAATAGTCAGACAGGTATTCTCAACAAAGAGGGCCGCATTGTTCATCTGTGATTGGAAGAGGAACGGCTGCTCCCATTGCCCCATGTTGGCAACGAAGTGGGTGGGGTGTCCTGTGCCAAGGGTGTCCCGTTGGCGGGCGGAGGCAGATAGAGGTATAAGGATTGTAAGTAGCACCAAAAGGGTGCCCATTCGGGCACCCTTAGTGATACTTTTGTGAGAATTACTATTTGACAACCTCGATGACACCATTATGCTCAACATTGCCTTTGTAACCTTTTCCGCTGAAGCGGTAGAAATAAGAACCAGCAGGAGTGTTGTTCTTGGCAGGATCCCAGAATTGGTCTTTCTGGCTGATGTTGGTGGCGTGGAACACTCGCGAACCCCATTTATCATAGATGTCGAGAGTGTTGATGGGGAAGGCAAGTCCTTCGACGAGGTTCTCAATGATGAAGACGTCGTTGATGCCGTCGCCGTTGGGCGTAACCACCGAGGGGAATTTCAGGTGGTCGTTGATGATGATAATGTTGCTCTCAACGGTGTCGGCGCACTGGATTAATTGACCACTGGGGCCGCGGTTGTCACTGCGGGCAATGAGGCGTACGGCGTAGGAGCCCGCTATGTCTTGGTCAGCACTGCTGGCTCTCCACTCGAAAGTGGGGCTCTTTTCAGTGATGGTGTGGAACGAATAGGGCATGTCCTTGTCATACTGGATCTCCCAGAAGTACTTGTTGTTGCCATTGTCGGGAGTGGTGTTGTTGATAAGGGTGACTGTGGGATGCTCCGTGTTGGGGAATACAGGATCCCAATGGAACTTGGCCTGAGGACTGGGGTGGACAGTGATGAGGTTGATGAAGATGAGGGAGTCTTTACAACCCTTGTCGCTCTCGACATAGTATTTGAGGTCGTAGCTACCAGCGGCATAGGAGTGGCTGGGGCTGCGGAGTGTGGAGTAGCTGCCGTCGCCGAAGACCCAACGATACTTGTCACCAAATTTGGTGGTGTTGTCAATGTTGATGGTGAAAGGCTCGCAACCTTCGAGAGGATAGATGCCGGGGTCGAAACTGGGCACAGGCTGTTCGTTGATGTCAACAATGATAGTGTCACGTGCAGGACAGGAGGTACCTTTGTCGGTATTGATGGCTTGCACAACGTAGGACGTGCTCTTGTATATGCCGCCGATGGTCTGGATTCTGGAAGCAGTGTCGCCCGTGGGTTCCCACCGGAATGTGGAAATGCCGGGGGTGGTGTGTTCGTCTGTTGCATCAAGGGTGATGGTGTTCACACCGCACAGAACGGTATCGTTGCCAAGATGAGGAGTAGGTGTGTAGACAGTAGAGATACGGGTCGTGGTGTCCCAACGGCAACCGAATTCGTCATAGATATGCAGGTTGATGACAAAGTCGCCACTGGTGTCGGGAGATGAGATGTAAGCTATTGTGTTGTCATTCGATTTTTTGTTGATGCGCAGTCCACGATAGATACCATCCCGGAAGTCGGTGATACGGTTGGTGTCAGGTGCCCATACTACCGAGTCAATGCCTACCTGATAGGAACAGCCACCGCCAGCGCTCACGCCGCAGACATCAAGGGTCCAGCTGAACACCCATCCGTTGTCGATTCTCCACTTATCGCAAATCTGAATTTGCCATGTTCCGTTGAGGGGACAGCCTGCCAATTCAGAGAAGTCGCTCGCGGGCATGTAGTAGTTTGTCATGTTCTCGTGGTCGCTGGAGTCTTTGGTATTCACAGTGACGGAACCAGCATTCTGTCCGGCATGATAGTAACCAGCGGGGATGGCGGGTTGGTTATACGTGTATGAACTGATGTATTGATGGCTTCCAATACCTGATTCTTGAGGAATGGGGGACGCATCACAAGGATGGCCGGTAACCAGCGTATAGTTTTCGTTGCGGGAGAAGCAGTAGTTGAAACCGAGACCGTAAGGATTACCTGTAGAGTCGCATTCGTCATTGTTCTGCATGCCGTCAGCACCTCCGTCTGATCCATTGATAAGGTAGGGAACACCGGTGAACGTACCACCACCTTGGCCACATGAAGCAGGGAATGGTGCTGGAGGGAGCTCCTTGGTTTTTAGGATGGCTCTGCCGGGACTATTGGTAATGGCATTGTCATAGGTGGGGCAAAGGATAGCTAATTCATAGTCGCCCATGAACGAGTGTTCATAGTTCACACAGATGGAGCAAATATCGCCTGCGGAGTTCACTTTTTTAGAGCCGAATTCATTGAAGGTGACAGGGGCCTCGTAGCATTCAATACCACATGCTTTACCATCAGGAATAAAGGTTCTTACTCTGTTTGTCTTACTCTTTCTCGTGGACTGTTCGATTTTCTTCAGGGTCAGTGTTCCGTTATCACCGTCGTAGCCTACGCTCACTTTCAGCGAGTCGGCTGAGCAGACAGGCGTGAGGTCATAGATTGTCTTGATGGGGTTCTGAGCCAAACGCACCTGTATCTTGGGCAGGTTGTTGGAGGGACAGCCGTTCTCATCCTCGATGGCGAGAGTAATGTCATAGCAGTCAACTTCTTTGAATTTATTGAAGAACACAGACGTGGCCCCTCGTTCCGTCAATGTGTCGATGGTGAAGTTCCATTGGAAGAGGGAGGTTGAGTCATGCGGTGTATACCAACCCGTATTGTTGGTATAGGTGCCGTGACCGTGGAATATGATGCCTTGTCCTTGGCAAAGGAGTGCTGCATCGACCCATGACACGGTATCAATGCGGATGATGCTGTCGGTTTTGAATACGGAGTCTCGTGGAACTACCGAGAACGTCACTGAATCTTGCCATACAGTGTCATATACAATTACGCTGTCCAGCACAAAGACGGTGTCGCGCTGGTCGGGAACCAGGCGCATACGGTGGGTGGACAGTACATTGCCTTCCTTGTCAGTCCGCTGGTAAACGCTGTCAATAAATGCTTCCACTTTTTCACATGCTCTTCTGCACGGGAATTCGCAGTGGAAACCTCTGTGGGTGGTCTGCCCTTGATCCTCCAGTGGACCGGATACTATGGTACGGAAACGGATGGTCAACATCTTGGATGTGTTGGTCGGCGAGATGGTGAACGACCCGTTTTCATTCGTTGTAGTGTCGTTATTCAGCTTAATGACACAGGGAGCGTTTGTGTCAGGTCCATCATAAACATACAAGGTGTCGCAGAAGAGAATGTCGTAGTCATCAATTACTACGGTCAGGTGATAATTGGAGTCCACCGATTCGCAGTTTCCTATCACATGGACCCAATAGTCATGTCCACCTACGTAGTTGCCCTGTCCACCACCATTGTCGTAGAGGTAGACAGTGGCATTACTGACATCAATCGTGTCGCCGTGGGTGGAGGCATCGACATTGATGGGCGTGATGCCGTTCTGGGCATGGAGCGACACGCCTCCACCCAAGAACAGGACAATCAGTATTAAAACAACTTTTTTCATATCGGCAAATATTATTGTATTAAACTATTTTGCTTATTATTATCAGTCCGAAAAATGGCTGCCTGTCATTCTTTTTCAAGAATGTCGGCGTAGGTCATTTGGTCGATATAGCTTCGGAGAACAAGGTAGCGGTAATCACCGTTGTTCAGTCTGAAGTAGACAGTCTTCTTGTCGTTAGTGTATTGGAAATAGTCGAAGTTGTAGGCATAATAGCTCATTTCGTCCAAGTCTACCACATAGTCTCTGCCAATCTTCTTTCCTGTCTGGTAATTGGTCACATCGGTGATGTTGTACACAATGGCATTCTTCGGAAGGCTATTGGTGAAATAAAAGGCAGCACGGGCAAAACGGCATCTCCAATCGGCTTTCTCAATAGGATAGTCTTCGGGGTTATAGTTGTTGCGCTCGTAATACGGCTGTAACAACTTGTCGCAATTCTGAGCCTGAACGTTGCCCCATGAACCGATTATGGCGCACATCAATGCTAAAAAGAGTACTTTTTTCATGACTTTATTTATTTATATGTTTCTATAATCTGAAGCCTTTGAGTTCTTCCTTCAAAATCTTCTTTATACTATATATTCTTTGGGTCCATTTTGGATACCCCCCGAGGTGTGTTTTTTAACTATATTTATGAATTTTTCTGAATTCTTTTGACCAATGCCATCAAAAATCCCAACACAATGAATCCTCCGGGAGCCAAAATGAAGAGGAGCATACCGTCATTGCCGCCAATGATGCTGTGGCCAAAAATGGCACCGGCACCCAGCAGTTCGCGCACCAGTCCCACAAGGGTCAGCGCCCAGGTGAAGCCAAGTCCCATGAAGAGACCGTCAAGCAGCGAGTGCCAGACATTGTTCTTGGAGGCAAAGGCCTCGGCACGTCCCAGCACGATGCAGTTCACCACAATCAGGGGGATAAAGAGGCCCAGCGTGTCGTACAGGTCGGGCAGATAGGCCTGCATCACCAACTGCACAATGGTGACGAAAGTGGCAATAACAACGATGAAGGCGGGAATACGCACCTTGTCAGGAATGACCGATTTCAGCAGTGAGATGACGATGTTCGACATCATCAGCACAAATGCTGTTGCCAAACCCATGCACATGCCGTTCACTGCCGAAGTGGTGGTTGCCAGTGTGGGGCACATACCCAGCACCAGTACCCATGTGGGGTTCTCTTTGATAAGTCCGTTTTTTATAATCTCTGAGGCTTTCATTATTCGTTCCCTCCTTTCTGGAATGTGTTATAAGCATTGTTGATAAGCTCGCAGAATGCTCGCGAGGTGATGGTAGAGCCGCTGATGGCGTCCACCTGGCCGCCGTCCTTCTTTACCTTGAGTTCTGTCGAAGGATTCATGCCTATGACGTTGCCTTTGTTGCCTGCCTGGAACCATTCGCCGGCCTTTGCTCCCAGACCCGGGGTCTCGGAAGTCTGCAGGATTTGGTAGCCGGAGATGTTGCCCTCGGCGTCGAAGCCTACCATGGCTCCGAGGTGTCCGCCAAAGCCCTTCTCGCTGCTGGCCTCAATGGCCATGCCTACCAGCTGGCCGTCGGCACCGTAGGCCTTGGTGCAGGGTGTCCCCTCGATGGTGGTCTCTTCCAAACGGTCGAATGCGGGCAGAACGGCTTTGATGGCAGCCTCCTTCTTGGCCTTTTGGGCGTTGCTGATGGGTTCTTCCGTCACGTAGCTGACAAATGCCAGTGCGGCAGCCGCCACCACTGCAATGATTGTCAGCGACAGCAGCATATTGATGAGAGTGGATTGAGCTTTCTTTGCCATAATTCTTGTGTAGTTTTTACGTTGTTATGATGTTCTGTTAGCAAGCAAAGCGCTTGGGTTTGCACCAGCGGTTGATGAGGGGCGTGACAGCGTTCATCAGCAGGATGGCAAACGACACGCCTTCAGGGTAGGCACCCCAGTTGCGGATGATGATGGTGAGCAGACCGCAGCCCACACCAAACACCAGCTGTCCGCTGTGTGCCATAGGCGAGGTGACCATATCCGTTGCCATGAAGCAGGCACCCAACATGATGCCGCCGGTAAGGATGGTGGTGACGGGGTCGGCAAAGGCTGAGGGGTCCACCATCCAGAGGATGCCGCTGAAGATAAAGGCCGTGCCAATGAAAGCCACGGGGATATGCCAGCTGATGACTCTGCGCCACAGCAGGTAGGCTGCACCAATCAGGATGGCGATGGCGCTCACTTCGCCCAGCGAGCCGCCCATGTGGCCAAGGAACATCTCGGTGAGGGTGGGCAGGTCAATATTGCCGCCCTCTTTCAGGATGCCTAAGGGAGTGGGACCGCTGACGGTGTCCGTCGTCATGGGGAACCATTTGCCCACGCTGGGCCATGTGGTCATCTGAACAGGGAAGGAGATGAGCAGGAACACGCGGCCCACCAATGCGGGGTTGAAGGGGTTCTTGCCCAGTCCACCAAAGGTCATCTTGCCCACGCCGATGGCCACCAAGGCTCCGATGGCCACAAGCCATATCATGTCAGCAGTGGCGGGCACATTGAAGGCTAACAGCAGACCCGTGACAATGGCGGAACCGTCGCTCACGGTGGTGGGTACTTTGAGGATGAATTTCTCAATCAGCCATTGGAAAAGGCAGCAGCATGCCACCGACACGATGCTGATGAGCAAGGCGTTCAGTCCGAAATAGGCAATACCCGTGAGCAGCATGGGTACCAATGCCAGATTGACGCGCCACATGATTTTCTTGGTCGATTCGTCGCTGTGGA
>CAMZHP010000195.1 GCA_947306845.1 uncultured Prevotellaceae bacterium | reverse complement strand
TGCTCCTTACCTGCAGCAGCTCGACAGCCGTCTGGCCAATGGCGAGACTGAGGTGGAGAACGACAGCGTCAAGGCTGATGCCGAGAAGGTTGTCGCTGAGGTGAAGGACACCGCCGCCGTGGCTGAGGAAAAGGGACTTACCCTGGGTGACAAAAAGGCCGATGCCAAGAAGGCCGATGAGAAGGAAGACGCCAAGAAACTGGCAGAGAAAGCTGCCCAGGAGCACCCGCTGCTCTCCAAGCTTGGTGTCAATGCCGACCAATATTGTGTCGTGGGTATGGCCAATGTGGTGGATACTGCTGCCATCAACGCATACCTCCATTCCGAGCTTGCCAAGATGGTGCTGCCCGCCGATGTGAAACTTCTTTGGAGTGCCAAGCCCTCCGACCGCATCCCCAACAACAAGCGTATCTATGAGCTCTACTGCCTCCGCATGACTGGAAGCGGCAACCGTGCTCCCCTTGAGGGTGACGTCATCGAGAGTGCCAAGGACGAGTTCGACCACTTCACCAACCGTCCGGTGGTGACCATGCAAATGAATGAGGATGGCGCGCGCGAGTGGGCCAACCTTACCAAGAAGAATATCGGCAAGCCCGTTGCCATCGTGCTCGATGACTTGGTTTATAGCGCTCCTAACGTCAATCAGGAAATCACTGGTGGAAACTCACAGATCAGCGGTTCCTTCACAGTGGAGGATACCAAGGATTTGGCCAACACCCTTAAGTCAGGACGTATGAAGGCTCCCGTGCGCATCGTACAGGAAGAGGTGGTAGGTCCGTCGCTCGGTGCTCAGTCCATCAAGCAAGGTATCATCTCCTTCATTGTCGCCTTCATCGTGCTGATGCTCTACATGATCCTCATGTACGGATTCATCCCAGGAATGGTGGCCAACTGCGCCCTGATCCTCAACCTCTTCTTCACCATGGGTATCATGGCATCGTTCCAGTCGGCACTCACCATGCCGGGTATCGCCGGTATCGTGCTGACCCTCGGTATGGCAGTGGACGCCAACGTGCTTATCTATGAGCGCACCAAGGAAGAGCTGAGATCTGGAAAGAATGTACGACAGGCTCTCGCCGCAGGTTACAGCAATGCTTTCTCTGCTATCTTCGACTCCAACCTTACCTCTATTATTACAGGTGTGATTTTGGCAGTCATCGGTATGGGTCCGGTCAAGGGCTTCGCAGTAACCCTGATCATCGGTATCTGCTGCTCGTTCTTCACCGCCGTGTTCCTCACACGTTTGGTTTATGAGAGCCGCATGAAGAAAGGAAAGTGGCTCGGCCTCACCTTCGAGACTCCGCTGTCACGCAATTTCATGCAGAACAAGCATTTCAACTTCATGGGTGCATACCGCAAGTCATATACTCTGTGGGCTATCCTTGCTATCATCTTCATCGGATTCTTCGTTATCCGCGGACTGAGCAAGAGTATTGACTTCACTGGTGGCCGCAACTATGTGGTAACTCTCGCCAAGCAGGTACAGGTGGAGAACGTGCGCCAGGCACTCGACGGTGTGTTTGTCAACACCATCGGAACCAATAAGGACAAACCAGCCAACACCAGTGTCATCGCTCTTGGTACAGACGGTCAGACCATCCGTGTGTCGACCAACTGGAACATCGAGTCGAACAGCCCCACTGTGGATGACGAGGCAGAGGAGAAACTCTTCAACGCTCTCAAGAAGGCAGGCATCGTCACACAGGATAACCTCGAGGACTTCAAGAATCCCGACGTGCGTGAAGGTGGATCTATTGTCAGTAGCACCAAGGTGGGACCGTCCATCGCCCGCGATGTGACCAACAAGGCCATCATCAGTGTGATCATCGCCTTGATTGCCATCTTCCTCTACATCCTGCTCCGTTTCCGCAACGTGGCATTCTCCATCGGTTCTATCGTGGCCCTGGCATTCGATACCCTCATCGTCATCGGCTTCTTCTCCGCACTTTGGGGCATCGTTCCCTTCTCGCTGGAGATTGACCAGACGTTCATCGGAGCTATCCTTACCGTGATCGGTTACTCCATCAACGATAAGGTGGTGGTCTTCGACCGTGTGCGTGAGAACCTCCGTCTCTACAAGCGCCGCGAACTGCAGACACTGTTCAACGACTCACTGAACCAGACTTTGGCCCGTACCATCAACACCTCAGTGTCAACCCTCATCGTGTTGCTCTGTATCTTCATCTTCGGTGGTGCCAGCATCCGCAGCTTCTCGTTCGCTATGATTCTCGGTGTCATCTTCGGTACACTTTCCTCCATCTTCATTGCTGCTCCTACGGCTTATCTCACCATGGGACGCAAGATTCAGGAGAATGAAGCTGAGGCAGAAGCCAAATAAAGAAACTTCTCAAACAACAATGATAAGTTCCCTGAGGGCATCTTAGCCTGAGGGGAACTTTTTTCTATCTGGAAACTCCGACCTCTTGTATTGTCTAAAAAATCATTAAAACTATTTGCAAGTTGTAGTTTTTCTGAACCTTATCATATACTAATAAGTAAAAATGTGGATGAAAGCACCAATAATATTTGGCTTTTCTCTCGTTTATCAGTAACTTTGCTTCGCAAAACTAAAACATTGGAAGAAGAATGAAAATCGCTTTGATAGGATATGGCAAAATGGGTAAGATGATCGAGCAAATCGCCATCTCCCGGGGCCATGAGATAGTAAGCATCATCGATATCGACAATCAGGAGGACTTTGAGTCTGAGGCCTTCGCTTCAGCCGATGTGGCCATTGAGTTCACTTCGCCAACAGCAGCCTACGGCAATTACCTCCGTGCCTTCGCCAAGGACGTGAAAGTGGTGTCTGGTTCTACGGGATGGATGGACGAGCACGGCGAGGATGTGAGAAGAATGTGCACAGAGGAAGGCAAGACACTCTTCTGGGCATCCAATTTCTCCATCGGTGTGGCCATCTTCTCAGCAGTCAATCGTTACCTGGCCCATATTATGGATGCCTTCCCACAGTATGATGTGGAGATGGAGGAGACCCACCATATTCATAAATTGGATGCACCCTCGGGCACAGCCATCACACTTGCTGAGGACCTGATCAGTCAACTGAGCCGGAAAGACAAATGGGTGAAGGGAACATTGCTGGCTCCCGATGGAACAGTCACGGGCAGCAAGGAGCATGCTGCCGATGAACTTCCTGTGAGCAGCATACGCCGCGATGAGGTGCCAGGTATCCACTCCATTTCCTACGATTCCGAGGCCGACCGCATCACCATCACCCACGACGCTCACTCACGCAAAGGTTTCGCCCTTGGTGCCGTACTCGCAGCTGAATACACCGCCACGCACAGTGGACTGCTCACCACCAGTGACCTTTTTCCTTTTTAGTTCATAATTCATAGTTCATAATTCATAGTTGATAGTTGATAGTTATTAGTGATAGTTGTTAGTTGAAGACAGTTAGTTGATAATAGGACTAATGTCTAAACTCCTAAACTCCTAATCTCCTAATCTCCTAAACTCCTAATCTCCTACACTCCTATACTCCCAAACGTCCAAAATCTTAAACTCAAAACAAATGATAGACAAGCGCAAGGCAAAACTCAACATGAAGTGGCAGTGGACAAAGTTCATCATCGTCCTCGCACTCTACCTCGTTTTCCTCTACTGGGTGAAGAGTTGGCTCGGACTGATTGTCGTGCCTTTCATCTATGACGCATACATCTCGAAGAAGATCAACTGGCAGTGGTGGAAAGATGCCGAGGGACCGGTGAAATTCATCATGAGTTGGGTGGATGCCATCATCTTCGCTCTCGTGGCCGTCTATTTCATCAACATCTTCTTCTTCCAGAACTACGTCATCCCTTCGAGTTCGTTGGAGAAGTCGCTCCTGCGTGGTGATTACCTCTTTGTCAGTAAGATGAGCTACGGTCCGCGCATCCCGCAGACACCGCTTACCATGCCGCTCACCCAGCACACCCTGCCCATCTTCAACACCAAGTCGTATATCGAATGGCCGCACTGGGACTACAGACGTGTCAAGGGTCTGGGCACCGTGCAGCTCAACGACATCGTGGTGTTCAACTATCCTGCAGGTGACAGTGTGATGATGGCTGACAAATATCAGGCACAAGATTACTATCAGACCTGTTATACATATGGGTATGAGAACTATGGCAAGAATGTAGAGGTGGACTCCCTCAGTCCGCAACAGCAGTGGGACTTCTACCAAAAGGTGATGGCGGAGGGACGGAAGATTGTCAAGGACAATCCAGGTGAGTTTGGCGTGCTCGCCTCACGGCCCACCGACCGCCGTGAGAACTATGTCAAGCGCTGTGTGGGCCTTCCCGGACAAACACTTGAAATCAGGGATAAAATCATCTATCTCGACGGCAAGGCCAACAAAGAGCCCGATAATGTGCAATATACCTATTTCGTTGACTTCAAGCAGGCTCTGCCCAATGAGCTGATGGAGAACTTGCAGATCACCATCGAGGATCTCAACAACAACGGGTCTGGCGGTGGCATGCCTATGACCAAACGTGCGGCTACGGAACTGGCCAAGCGCACTGACCTGGTCAACAGCGTGGTGCCGGTGACCGATGACAACAGTCGCGACCCAGGCAAGGTGTATCCTGTGAATGCCAATACAGGATGGACGCGCGACAACTATGGGCCTGTGTGGATTCCCGCCAAAGGAAAAAGCATCAAACTCAATCTGCAGAACATCGCCGTCTATGAGCGGCCCATACGGGTGTATGAGGAAAACAACCTCGATGTGCGCGACGGCAAGATCTACATCAACGGCAAAGAGGCCAACGAATACACATTCAAGATGGACTATTACTGGATGATGGGCGACAACCGCCACAACTCGCTTGACTCGCGCTATTGGGGCTTTGTGCCCGAGGATCATGTCGTGGGTAAGCCCATCTTCATCTGGCTCTCTATCAATCCTGAGAATGTAGGGCCGAAAGTCAGGTGGAACCGCCTGTTCAATAAGGTGGACAACATCAAATAGATGCTATGAAAGGAGCTTTCAGGGGTCTTCGTCCCTGTAAAAGGCGACAGCAATGGTGTTTGAGCTGAATGAGGAACTGATTTTTCCAGAACCACATCTGGGTGAGCCCGATGGGCTCTTGGCAGTGGGCGGCGACCTGTCGGTCGACCGCCTGCTGCTGGCATATAGCCATGGCATCTTTCCCTGGTATGCTTTCAGACAGCCCGATATCTTGTGGTATTGCCCTATGCAGCGCTTTGTCATCTTCCCCGATGAGATACACGTCTCGCATTCCATGCGCACGCTCATACGCAAAAACCGCTATCGAATGAGCATCAATGAGAATTTCCCAGAGGTAATCAGACAATGCAGCATCAATGGTGGCAGAGACGAAATGGAAGGTGCATGGTTGGGTGCAGACATGATAGAAGCTTACACCGAACTCCACCGTCAGGGTTTTGCCGCCAGCGTCGAAGTGTGGGAGGACGAGCATTTGGTGGGCGGACTCTATGGTGTGAACATTGGTCGTGCCTTTTTCGGTGAGAGCATGTTCTCACTCGTGCCTAGCGGCAGCAAACTGGCCCTTATCCATCTCGCTGATTTCATGCGTGAGCACAACGGCACCATTATCGACTGCCAGTTTGAGACTCCCCATCTTCGTTCCATGGGTGGGCGATTCATTTCCTATGAGGAATATATGAACCACCTGAAGACTTCATTTTGATGTTTTTGTCCATCCATCAGTTGTAATCTGAAGTTTTCTTGCGCCTTTTGGTTACAATCAGAAACCTCTTTTAGTTGATTTAAATCAAGAAAATATATTTTTTAATTAATTATTCCGCCAAAAATTTGTGCTGTTTGCGGAAACAGCATACCTTTGCAATGTGTTTTTCATAGTATTAGATTTAAGGTTAACAAGGTTGGGACTCGGCGGAGCCCCATTTTTTTTGCCCGTTTGATTGTAATTCCTTTTTTTTATCTATATTTGCATTCAAATGGCAAAGCAGCAATCGTCAGTCAGTGAGCGCTCGCGAACGGATATCCGTGAGCCGAAACGCTACAAGGTGTATATCCACAACGATGACTTCACCACCATGGAGTTCGTCGTCAAAATCCTTATGACCATATTTTTCAAGAGTGAGGCAGAGGCACAGGCCCTCATGCTCAAGGTGCATCACAGCGACAAGGCCCTCGTAGGCGTCTATACCTACGACATCGCCGTGTCGAAGGTGCGCAAGGCCACACAGATGGCACGCGACGAGGGATACCCGCTCCGCCTGACCTATCAACCCGAATGACATCATGCCCACATTAGAACATAGCGACAATGCCAACTTGGTGCTCAGCGATGCGGTGCAGCAAAGCCGCAGCCGCCGACATGAGTTTGTCACTCCTGAGCACATCCTCGCCGCCTTCCTCAGACAGGAGGCGTTTGCCGAGGCTGTCAGATACCTCAATCCCGACGGACTGGAACGTCTCCGTAAGGATGTCGACGCT
>CAMZHP010000194.1 GCA_947306845.1 uncultured Prevotellaceae bacterium | reverse complement strand
GGATGAAGAGTTGGTCGTCGGTATAGAACTTGGCCTTCACCACATCGATTTTCTTCTCTATCTGCTTGGTGATTTTCTCTATCTGGTCGGGCGTGCTCCATGCCGTGATGGTGTATTTGTGTACACCCTCAATGCTGGAAGCCGACACATTGAGGCTCTCGATGTTCACTTGCCTGCGTGTGAACACCGCAGTGATCTGGTTGAGGATACCTGCGATATTCTCCGAGTAAACGAGCAGCGTATAAAATGTCTTTTCCATTATCTCGTCAAATTATTATCTCACGAATTACAGAATTATAGAATAATGGTTTTGTATTTCCATTCGACAATTCGCTCATTCGGGATTTCCAATTCTTACAATTCAATGTCGAGCATCATCTCGTCGACACTCTTTCCCGGAGGTGTCATCGGCAGCACGTTGTCCTCCTCGCGGATCATGCACTCGAGCACGAAAGGACCCTTGGTGCTGAGCATCTCATCCACCGCAGCAGCCAGTTCGGCTCTGTCGGTCACCTTGCGGTAAGCGATGCCGTAGGCGGCGCATACCTGCCCATAGTCGGGATTGAGCATCCTCGTGAACGACTTTCTCCGCTCAAAGAACATGTCCTGCCACTGCCTCACATTGCCCAGGTAGTTGTTGTTGAGCAAGATGACCTTGACGGGAGTCTGCTGCTCCATGATGGTGCCCAACTCCTGAATGCTCATCTGCAAGCCGCCGTCGCCCATGAACACACAGACGGTGCGCTCGGGTGCGCCAAAGGTGGCACCGATGGCAGCTGGCAAACCGAATCCCATCGTGCCCAGTCCGCCGCTGGTCACCACGGAGCGGTAATGGCGGTATTTGAAATAGCGGCAAGCAAACATCTGGTTTTGGCCCACATCGGTGACGAGGACGGCCTCACCCTTGGTGGCCTCTGCCACGGCATTGACTACCTCACCCATGAGCAGCGGCCCCTCAGTGGGATGGATGGCGGGTTCCACCACTCTTTTTTGTTCCTGTTCCATCAGTGGGATGAAACTGTCTTTCCACACCTTGTGATCGCCTTTGTTAAGCAGGCGGGTGATGGCAGGGAGTGTCTCCTTGCAATCGCCCACGACTGCCACATCGGCATGTACGTTCTTGTTGATTTCAGACTTGTCAATATCGAGATGGATGATTATCGCCTGTTTGGCATAGGTGTCCGTGCGCCCGGTGACACGGTCGCTGAACCTCATGCCGATGGCTATCAGCACGTCACACTTCTGTTCCTTGACGTTGGGCGCCAGATTGCCGTGCATGCCCAGCATGCCCACGTTGAGCGGGTGGTCGGAGGGAAGGGCAGAGAGTCCGAGCATGGTGCGTCCGGCAGGGATGTCACCCTGCTCCAGAAATTCCAACAGTTCGGCTTGTGCGCCACCCAGTTCGACACCCTGTCCAACCAATGCAAGCGGCCTCTTGGCCTGATTGATGAGTTCAGCTGCCTTTTGCACACAAGCCTCATCAACTTTGGGATAAGGCACATAGCTGCGCACGAAATCCACGTGTCTTGGCTGCCATTCCGTAGTGGTGACCTGAGCGTTTTTGGGGAAGTCGAGCACCACTGGACCCGGCCGTCCGCTGCGGGCGATGAAGAAGGCCCTGCTGACTGCCCATGCGATGTCCTCGGGACGACGTATCTGATAGCTCCACTTGGAGATAGGCTGAGCCACACCTACGAGGTCAACCTCCTGAAAAGCATCAGTACCCAGGGCGGCCACCCCCACCTGTCCTGCGATGACCACGATGGGCGTAGAGTCCATCATGGCATCTGCCACACCAGTGAGTGTATTGGTGGCGCCCGGTCCGCTGGTGACGAGGCATACGCCGACCTCACCGCTGACCCTTGCATAGCCCTGCGCCGCATGTGCCGCAGCCTGTTCGTGGCGGACAAGAATGTGGTCAAAAGACTTTTTCTCACCTCGAGTATAGTCGTAGAGCGCGTCATAAACCGGCATGATGGCCCCTCCGGGATAACCGAAGATCGTCTTCACGCCCTCATCGCGCAAAGCCCTCATGAGGGCCTCTGCTCCTGTGATGATTTCTTCCATTATTCAAGTTTCACATTTGTTCAACTTCTTGGAGTTTAGGAGATTAGAATATTTGGAGTTTAGACAATAGAACTGATGATTCATCGTCTGTATAGGCTATGACTTGCAAGAGTAATGTCTACACTCCTAAACTCCTACACTCCTACACTCCTAAACTCCTACACTCCTAAACTCCTACACTCCTAAACTTCCACACTCCTACCCTCCTTTCAACTTGCGGAAGTTGAATTATTCTTCAATAATCCTTACACCTCCCTTGTCGGCTGAGGTGACACTCTGAGCGTATGCCTTCAAGGCACGGCTCACCACCCGCTGACGGGTCAGGGGGCGCTGCTCCCTTGCAGCTAGTTCCTCATCGCTGAGTCGCACATTGATGGAGCGTGAGGGAATATCGATTTCGATGATGTCACCATCGATGATCTTGCCAATGTTGCCACCAGAGGCAGCCTCCGGTGAGATGTGTCCGATGCTCAGGCCTGACGTGCCGCCAGAGAACCTGCCGTCGGTGATGAGGGCACACTCCTTGCCCAGATGCATGCTCTTGATATAGGAAGTGGGATAAAGCATCTCCTGCATGCCCGGACCACCCTTGGGACCCTCATGGGTGATGACGACACAGTCGCCGCTCTTCACCTGTCCTCCGAGGATTCCATCGCAGGCATCCTCCTGGGAGTCGAACACCTTAGCGGGTCCGCTGAAGTGCCACAACGCCTCATCGACGCCAGCCGTCTTCACCACGCAACCATCCTGTGCGATGTTGCCAAAGAGCACGGCCAGTCCGCCGTCCTTGGTATAAGCATGCTCGATATCGCGAATGCACCCCTCGGCACGGTCGGTGTCGAACGACTCCCACTTCGTGTCCTGAGAGCCCATCTGAGTGGAGAAACGTCCGCCGGGGGCGCTGGAGTAGATGCGGATGGCCTCGTCGTCCATGTCCTCTTCGCTTTCGGCATCTGCTATCGCGTATTTGTCCATGGCATCACCAGCGGTCATTCCGTCCACCCTCAGGGTATCGCGGCTGATGAGTCCGCCCTTGTCCAATTCGTGCATGATGCCCAGGATACCTCCAGCACGTCCACATTCCTGCACACTGTATTTCTGTGTGTTGGGCGACAGCTTGCACAAGCAGGGCACCTTACGGCTCAGCTGGTCTATATCGCGCATGCAGAAGTCGGCTCCCGCCTCCTGTGCCACTGCGAGCAGGTGGAGGACGGTGTTGGTGGAACCGCCCATGGCGATATCGAGTGTCATGGCATTGAGGAATGCCTCGCGGGTGGCGATGCTGCGCGGAAGCACGCTTTCGTCGCCATCGCGGTAGTATCTAAAAGCGTTCTCCACTATGAGGTGAGCCGCATCCTCAAAGAGCCTGACGCGATTGGCGTGGGTAGCCACGATGGTGCCGTTGCCAGGCAAGGAAAGGCCGATGGCCTCAGTGAGCGAGTTCATCGAGTTGGCGGTGAACATACCGGAGCAGCTGCCACAACCCGGGCAGGCGCATTGCTCTATCTCTTTGATTTCCTCTTCGCTCATGGTGGGGTCGGCACCCTTCACCATAGCAGTGATGAGGTCGGCATTCTCGCCACGCCAGCGGCCAGCCTCCATCGGTCCGCCGCTCACAAAGACAGCGGGGATATTGAGGCGCATGGCAGCCATGAGCATACCGGGAGTCACCTTGTCGCAGTTGGAGATGCACACCATGGCGTCGGCCTTGTGGGCATTGACCATGTATTCCACGGAGTCGGCGATGATATCGCGCGAAGGCAACGAGTAGAGCATGCCGTCGTGGCCCATGGCAATGCCGTCGTCGATGGCGATGGTATTGAACTCAGCGGCATAGCATCCCAATGCCTCAATCTCTCTCTTGACAATCTGTCCGATCTCATGCAGGTGGGTGTGTCCCGGTACAAACTGAGTGAATGAATTGACCACGGCGATAATCGGTTTGCCAAACTGCTCATGCTTCATGCCGGCTGCCACCCAGAGAGCCCTGGCTCCTGCCATCTTGCGGCCTTCTGTGCAAACAGCACTTCTCAACGGATGTTTCCACTCCATAATTGATTGTTCCTTTTACTTTTAGATGATTCCTTATTTACTGAATTTGCAAAATTACGCATATTTTGAATAACAGCCAACTAAAAGTCTTTTTTTTTGCCTTTTCCGTGTCAATTGTCATCTATTATCATTACTTTTGCATACACAAACAAAACAATCTTACTAAAGCATGAAAAAGTTATTTCTTCTGGTGCTGGTGACAGCACTCTCCATCATCAGCTGGGCCAACAACTACGAACAACTCTACCAAAACCTGCCCATTACAGTGAGTCAACCGCAGGCGCCCTCCATTCCCAGCCTCACCATCTCAGTCACCGACTTCGGTGCCATCGGCGACGGAGTCTCCGACTGCACAGAGGCCTTCGCCAAGGCCATCAGCCACCTCACCCAACAAGGTGGCGGGCATCTCAACGTGCCGGCGGGCATCTACCTCACCGGTCCGATCAAGATGAAGAGTCTCATCGACCTCCATGTGGAGCGTGGAGCCATCATCCTGTTCTCGCCAGACAAGCAGCGATATATCGGCAACAATGACGGCAAGAGCTCACGAGCCACCTCACCGCTGACAGCCAGCAAGTGCCATGACATCAGCATCACCGGGGAAGGCATCATCGACGGCAACGGCGAGTGGTGGCGCCCTGTCAAGCGCAGCAAGGTGAGCGACACGGAATGGAAGGCCTTCCTCAACATGGGCGGCACCAAGGCCGACAACAACCAACTGTGGTATCCCTTCGGGCTGAAGAACTTCGGCAATATCGCCGAAACACAGGAAGCACAGGAGAAACTGCGGCCCCACCTCATTCGCCTGACCGACTGCGAGCACATACTCATCTCGGGAGTGACGGTGCAGAATGCTCCGAAATTTCACATCGTTCCGCAGCGCTGCAAGGATGTCATCCTCGACGGTGTGAACGTGCGCTGCCCCTGGAACGCGCAGAATGGTGACGGTATCGACCTGATGCAGTGCCAGCGCGCTCTTGTCACCGGCTGCACCCTCGACGTGGGTGACGACGGTATCTGCCTCAAGGGCGGCGTGGGTGCTGAAGGTGTGAAATACGGTCCCTGCGCCGATATCCTCATCACAGGCAACACGGTGTATCACGCTCATGGGGGATTTGTCATCGGATCAGAGTTCTCGGGAGGCATGCACCGCATCGTAGTGAAGGACTGCACCTTCTCGGGCACGGACACCGGTCTGCGATTCAAAAGCGGACCGGGTCGTGGCGGAAAGACCAGCGACATCCACATCAGCGATATCCGCATGAGCGACATCAAGGACCAGGCCATCGTCTTCGAGACCTCATACGCTGACCGTCCCGCTGGCAGCAAGGCCACAGACACCAACAAGGCACCGGCGGAGTTCATCCCCGAGTTCTGCGACATCCATATCAGCCGCATCGTTTGCCGCGACACCCGTATCGGCATCGCTGCCAAAGGGACGCTCGAAATGATACATGACATCACCGTCGACAACAGCACGATCTTTTATTCATCCAAAGGCCAGGATATCGACCATCCTGACATGATCAGGCTCAGCCAAGTGAAGCTTTTGAGCTATTGAGATAGAGAGGGATAGATGCTATAGAAACTATAGATGCTATAGATGCTATAGATGCTATAGATACTATAGATACTATAGAGGCTATATACTATAGGCCCGGAGTTTTTTCGTCGAAAAAATTGGGGGGAGTGGTCGAAAAAGAGATTGTTATTGTAGCAATCTGGCGTATCTTTGCGACATATTTACAAAGAATAATCAATCAAAACCGCAAAAATATGCTATCATTCAAGAAAATTCTATTCAGTATGATGCTTTTAGCATCGACCGCTGTGATGGCCCAGACCACCACTGTGAAAGGAACAGTGAAAGACAAGACACTCGGCGAGGGAGAGCCCTTCGCCACTGTGCGTATTTATAAGGAAGGCAAGAGCGACAAGGCCGTCTCCATGTTTCTCACCGACAAAGACGGTGTATTCAGCCATGACGTGGAAGGCAAAGGCAAATACGACCTCGTGGTGAGCAGCATCGGCAAGGCCGACCTCCGCCAGACCATCACTCTCGGCGAGAAATCCGTGCTCGACCTCGGCACCCTCACCATCAGCGATGACGCCAAGACGTTGAAAGGCGTGGAAGTGGTGGCACAGAAGCCATTGGTAAAGATGGACGTGGACAAGATGAGTTACCGCGTGGAGGACGATGCCGATGCCCAGTCAAGTACAGTGCTCGACATGCTCCGCAAAGTGCCGATGGTGACCGTCGACGGCCAGGACAACATCTCCGTGAACGGATCCTCGTCGTTCAAGGTCTATGTTGACGGCAAACCCAACGCCATGTTCTCCAGCA
>CAMZHP010000193.1 GCA_947306845.1 uncultured Prevotellaceae bacterium | reverse complement strand
AATCTGTAGAATCATTATCATCAATTCTCAAATTCTCTAATTCGGGACATGAATTATTATCCTCACGAATTTTCGAATTGGAGAATTATTTTATTTGCATAGCGGCTAAATTCGTTTTCATCCTACAATCTGTAGAATCATTATCATCAATTCTCTAATTCTCTAATTCGGGACATGAATTATTATCCTCACGATTTTTCGAATTGGAGAATTTTTATAAATGCACTTCGGTGAAACTCCTTTTTATTCAACAATCCGCAGATTTTCTAAGACAATTCTTAAACCATAATATTTCCTTTAGTCATGATTTGTTGATTTTTTTATTGGCATTGAGTTGCGAAATCCACGCTTTTTTGTTACTTTTGTGCTCTTGATTGAAATGTAATAATATGGGATTTGAATATATGTCTCAGGAAGGCTACGACCAGCTCGTGGCTGAGCTCCGTCAGCTGGAGAATGTAGAATTGCCTCAGGTGAGGGAAGCTATCGCAGAGGCTCGCGACAAGGGCGACCTTAGCGAGAATTTTGAGTATCATGCCGCCAAGCGTGAACAGGCACGGCTGTTGGGCAGGATACGTTTCAAGCAGAAGGTACTGGCCAATGCACGTGTCCTTGATACATCAATGCTTGATGCCGACTGCGTGCAATTGCTCAGTACAGTGAATTTGGTCAATCTTGCCAACAACTCCAAGATGACATTTACGATAGTCAGTCCGCATGAAGCCGACATGAGGGAATGGAAAATCTCCGTCAAGTCACCCATCGCTCAGGCACTGATGAAGAAAAAGGTGGGCGATGTTGTCGATGTACGAGTCCCTGCAGGCATGCTCCGGCTTCGCATAGAGAAAATAGTAACCTCTCCCTGACCCTCTCCAAAGGAGAGGGAAAACTACACCTTATCCCTTTCGATAGCTTTATCAAACCTTTATATCCATTAACCATATATAGCCATGACTGCCAAGAAAACATTATTGCTCCTCGTCTCTGTGCTGTCACTCACCGCCTCAGCACAGACCATCACAGGAAAGTATGAAATCCCCAAAGTGCCTGAATGGGCCAGAAATGCCGTGTTCTATCAGATCTATCCGCAGACGTTCTGCGATTCTGACGGCGACGGCATTGGCGACCTTCAAGGCATCATCAGCAAGCTTGACTATGTGAAGAGTCTCGGTGTCGATGCCATTTGGTTCAACCCGTTCTTTGACTCTCCTTTCCACGATGCAGGCTACGACATACGTGATTATTACAAGATCGCACCGCGCTACGGCACCAATGACGATGCACGCCGGTTGTTCGAGGAGGCGCATAAACGTGGCATGCATGTCATTTTCGACTATGTCATCAGTTACACCTCCATTGACAACCCGTGGTTTGTGGAATCGCAGAAACAGGAGAAAAACAAGTACTCCAATTACTACATCTGGACGGAAACCAACTGGGTGGACCCACCACGGGAGTTTGCCGGCTCGTTCATCAAAGGCTACGGACAGCGTAACGGACAGTTCATGCGCAACTTCTACTGGTGCCAGCCGGCGCTCAATTTCGGATTCTCCAACCCTGACCCTGAGCAGCCGTGGCAATTGCCCACCAACCATCCCGATGTGATGGCAATGCGTGAGGATTTGAAGGATGTTCTGCGCTTTTGGATGAATATGGGGGCTGACGGCTTCCGTGCTGACATGGCCGGCGCACTGGTCAAGACACGGAGGGTGAGGGGCAATGAGCAGTTTTTCAATACCAATGAGAATGAGACGAAACTGTTTTGGCGCGAGATACGTCAACTGCTGGAGAAGGAATATCCACAGGGATTCATGGTGGCGGAGTGGTCATATCCCGCCGATGCGCTCGACAACTGCTTCCATGTCGATTTTTTCCATTGGTTCAACGGATACAATGATCTGTTCCAAAAAGAGAGTTGGCGCATTCTCAACGGCGTGAGTGAGGGACACAGTTATTTCGACGCTGAAGGGAAGGGCGACATCACCGCATTCCTGAGGAGTTACATGGATCAGTATGAGAAGACCGTAGGCAAGGGATATATCAGTTTGCCACTCGGCAACCACGACAATGCCCGTCTTGGCAACAGGCGTACCGACAAGGAGCTGGAAATCATCTATGCCTTCGGATTCACCATGCCGGGCGTGCCCTTCCTCTATTACGGCAATGAGATAGGCATGAAGCAGTTGCCCAATAACTGGCCGCAGGTGGAAGGGGCTTACCAACCTCGCAACGGTGCACGCACGCCCATGCAGTGGAGCAATGGCAAAAACCTCGGCTTCTCTTCTGGCGATGCCGACAAGCTCTATCTTCCTGTGGACCCGTCGCCCGATGCTCCCAATGTGGAGGCTCAGGAGAAGAACCCTAACTCGCTGCTCAACAAGACGCGAAGGCTCATCGCCCTTCGCCACAGCGAACCGGCACTGGCCAACTATGCGGAGTTTGTGCCTGTCTATCCATCAGCAGATGCTCAGGCACCGTCTCCATCTGTCTATCCTTTCGTCTATGCCCGTGCCGCTGGAAAGGATGTGGTGCTGGTGATGCTCAATCCGAGGGCTGAGGCTTCAGAGGCTACGTTCAACATCAACGTGAAGTTCAAAAAGACAAAACTCCTTGTTGGCGACACATTCCCCATGAAGCACAATAAAAAGACGGGTGATGTGACCGTTCAGATGCCTGCCACTTCATACGCTGTGGTGAAACTGCAGAATGTGACATATTAGTCTGAAAAAATCATAAGAAAACAGCCCAGGGCAAAGCTCTGGGCTGTTTTCTTGGCATTTTATTCTCAGTCAGCCTGAATGACGAGGTAGTTGGAGATGCTCCAGAAAGAACTGGGGTCGTGGATGACCAACCTATAGCCCGAACCCTCTTTGATAAGTGAGTAGGAAGAGGCAGGAGCAGGTGAAAGGAGTGACACCTTCTGACCTTGTATGTTCAGTTGTGTGAAATTGCGGATGTCAACCTCTCTGAATCTTCCAGTCGGAAGGTTGCTGAGGTTGGTCTTGCTCTTCTTGAACAAGTTGCCGCCCGTTCTGATGCCCATGTCCTTGAGTTCCCGCTTTGATGCCACGAGCACGAATCCTTGGTTCAGCATCATGTCCTGGGCAGAGAGTGCTTCCTCCTGAGATTCTATGGTCTCCTGCTGAGAGGTGATCTGTGAGCGCTGTGTTTGGGTGATGGCGTTGAGTGAGGAAACGTTTTGTCTCAGCTCAAGAACATTTTTGTTGCTTTTGTCCAATTGTGCCCTGAGGTCTTGGATTTCCAGGTCTTTCTGCTCAAGCTGGGATTTCATCAGTTGGATGATGTTCTTCAGATGAGCCGTCTCCGCGTTGCTGTCATCCAGCTTTCCTTCAAGTTCGGCAATTCTTGCCTTCTGCCTCTTGAGCATTTCCTCGAAGTTTTTGATGTTTCCACGGATGCGCTCACGGCTGTTCTGCACCTCTTGGCCATCATTGTTGGTGAGGAAAAGAGCGTCCTCTTGCATGTTGATGCTGTCCATCATCATGGAGATTTCTCCCAGTGTTCCGTTTACTTCGCTGATGGTGAGGGCCTGACTGCTCGATAGTTCGGCCAGGGAGTCACGTTCTTTCTGCAGTTGTTCCGTCTTCCCACCCACGCATGCTGTCATCATGGTACTGGCTACTATGGCAGCCAGGGCGATGCTGTTGAAAAATCTTGTTTTCATATTGACTTGTTTTTGGTTGTTTACGTAATCCTTATCGTCTAGGCACGAATGGTTTGGTCACGATGATTCTCACCTCATAGTCATAGGTGCTTTCCTCGCTTGCGCTGACGATGATGTCGCTATTGTTGATTTTGCCCTTTGCTTCACCAAAATCCGCCATATAGGATATGATGCTGCCATCTTGGCTTAAGGTTATTCCGCTGTTGTTCAGGTCTTGGAGAATATAGTTGGCGAATTGCACCACCTCGGATTTCTGGTATTTCTTTTTCTCGAAAGTGAATGTATAGATATACTGTCTGAGAGGATGGTCGTTGTTCTCGTCGAAATATACCGCTGCAAGGTTCATGTCCTTGACTTTGTAGGATAAGGGGATGCTGCTGGCTTTGCCATAGTCGTAGTAATGCTCGATGTATTGCGAGGCCGTCTCCTTCATTCTGGGGAGATTGTAGTTCATCTCGGCGAAGAATTCCTCCTCTGAGATCCTGTTCTTTTCAAGTGTGGACAGTCCGAATGGGGATTTTACAAATCGCACGATGTTGATTTCAGGGTACTGAGAGTTGAACTTCGTGGTTTTTGGGGGAGTGGTGTTCACCCTTTTCCTTATGACAGGTTTTTCGTTCTTGTGCCCCGCCTTGTAGGATTTCTCTATGCCAGGAAAAGCGCTCTCGATGTTTGCGAGTCTGTTGGCCCATTTGTCATCTCTGCTTAATAAACTTTCTGTATCTTTGAGCTTTTTTATGCCAAGGTGTGTCTGAACGGCAAGGGTTCTTACCCAGTCGTTGTTATCGGGTATGATGTCCCATTTATGAGCAAGCTTATGGGTCTCTTTGTTATAACTGAGTAGGCTTGGTGTATAGCTGTTGTCCCTTTTCGAGATGAGCAGCGTATAAGTAGGGTTGCCTGTAGCGACAAAGTCGTTCTCCTCATTGAAGTCCATGGCTGTGGAGAAGGGAACACTCAGCAATACTGATTTCTGGTTTTGGTCCCATACCGTCAGTTCTGGGGATGAGAAGTCTGTGAAGTGGATGACAGCCACCACTCTTTTGTCCATGAGGTGAGCCAGAGGGTTGCTGTCTTCGAAATCCATGCCCAAAAGAAGGCCAAAGAACCCTAATCCTGTAGTTTGGTCACCACTGAATGTGCCTTTGATGATTACATCGAAATCAGAATTATGGGGTGGTGCTACATGGGTGATAATGGGTGATGGAACAGATGTTTGCAGGCCATTTTGGTTGAACGTATGGCAGAACGCTGATAATGCCAGTAGAAGTGTTGGTATGGTCACCGTTATTCTTTTCATGACAGTTGGTAGATTGATAACGGGTGCAAAGGTAATGAAATTTCCCGAACAGGCAACAGAAAAAGGGGATTCATTTCCCCTTTTCCTGACATTCGTAATATGTGCGGCCCGTTTGTCCGTGACACTGATTGCTATTTTCCGGGAAACACCAAAGTCTTCTGATGCTGCTTGTCGGAAGAGCCTCCATAATGGATGGTGTAGGCTCCCTTCAGCGGGCGCATGGTGTTGGTCTCGGTATCAAACCATTCCAGTGACTTCTCGTCGAGTGTGAGCGACACTTCTGTGGTCTTCCCTTTAGGAATGGAAACGCGCTTGAAGGCACGAAGAGTCTGAATCGGACCTTCTGGGTCGTCGGGACGGCTCAGATAGACTTGTACGATTTCCTCTCCATCGCGGGACCCCGTGTTGGTGACGGGGATGGTGAGGGTCATCCCGTTGAGGCGAGCGTCTCCATAGGCAAAGGTGGTGTAGCTCAGACCATATCCAAAGGGGTAGAGCGGTTTCTCGGTCATGTAGCGGTATGTGCGGCCTTTCATGGAGTAATCCTCGTAGTCGGGCAACTGTTCGGTGCTCTTGTAGAAGGTGACGGGGAGTTTGCCGCTGGGGTTGACGTCACCGAAGAGAACGTCGGCAATGGCAGTGCCGCCTTCCTGTCCGGCATACCAGGCTTGGACGATGGCATCGCAGCTCTCAGTCTCGGGCTGCAGGGCAATGGCAGATCCGGAGCAGTTGACAAAAATCACATGTTTGCCGGCAGCCTTAAGTGCCTTGAGGAAGTTGCGCTGCACGGCGGGCAGCTCGATGTTGGTGCGGTCGCCGCCTTTGAAACCTTCGGCGTTGACTGGCATTTCCTCACCTTCAAGAGCCGAAGAGATGCCACCCACGAAGATGACCTTGTCGATGCCGGCCAATTTGCTGATGACCTGTTGATAGTCGATGGGCAGTTCCTTCGCCACGTTGATCTTCAGGTTGGCATTGTATGTCTGGATGTGTGAGAAGCGCACCTCAATGTTGTAGCTTTTGCCTTTCTCTGCTTGGATGGCGACGCGGTTGGGCGTGGTGCGCCAGATGTGGTGTCCGAATTTCTGCACGCCGTCGATGAAGAGCTCGAAATGTCCGCAGCCCTCTACGTTCACCACATACTCGCCCGACTCCTTTGGGGTGAAGACCGTCTCATATTTGGCGGAGAAATCCTCAAGTTGCACTCCTGGGGCGAAGTTGTGCATACCAGCCGTGGTGACGGCGAGAGGAGTGGTGTAGTACTGGGTGGTGACCGGTTTGCCTTCCATGTTGCGGTTGTTCCAGAACGTTCCTTTCAGACCTTTCTTGCCCTCGTAACTGCATTGTGAGGCTAACAGGCAGTCCATCACCTTGTCGTAAGTAAGGTCGCAGCCTTGATAATAGGCGATTTTCTTCTGCTTGGCTTTGATGCCGTCGAGGATGGTGACGGTGTGGTTGGGCATGCCGTTGTAGTTGCCCC
>CAMZHP010000192.1 GCA_947306845.1 uncultured Prevotellaceae bacterium | reverse complement strand
CTCTGTGCTCGATGTGATTGGTGCCATCAACGAACAGCCCGACTATGCCAAGACTCGCAACTACTGGAAGTACCTCAAGACCAAGCTGCGCAAAGAAGGGAATGAGTTGGTTAGTGCCGCTAACCAACTGAAATTGCGTGCTGCTGATGGCAAGCGGTATAATACAGACATGATGGATGCCGAAGGTATCACGGCACTCGCCAAGGTGATTCCCAACCAAAAGGCCACAGCCTTCCTCGACTGGTTCGTATATAGCGACAACTCCATCGACGGACAGAGCAAGAAGAAGGCATATACGCTTCTGGAGAGTGGGCTGCTTGACACACTGGAGCCTGGGACAATAAAATGCTTGCAGCAGATTCATGCTTACCTCTTCGGAGGGTTGTATGACTTCGCAGGCCAGATACGAACCAAGACGATTTGGAAAGACGGCACACTCTTTTGTCGTGCCGAGTATCTGATGAAAAATCTGAGTATCATCGAGCAGATGCCTGAAACAACATTTGACGAGATTGTGAATAAATATGTAGAGATGAACGTGGCCCATCCTTTTATGGAGGGCAATGGCCGCTCAACCCGTATTTGGCTTGATTTAATATTCAAGAAACAACTGAAACTTTGCGTTGACTGGAGTAAGATAGATAAGAAAGACTATCTTGAGGCAATGCGAAGGAGTACAACAGATGCCAGCGCCATCAAATCGTTGCTCCAACAAGCAATGACCGACAAGATTGATGACCGCGAAATATTTATGAAGGGCATAGATTATTCTTATTATTACGAACAAACCGATTAAGAGAGAGCAAAGCCTAACTCGTTTGAACTTTGCCGAACGAGAGGTTTGTCGAATGATAATTCAACAAGAAGATTAAAATGATATAATGGCAGGTCTCACAGAAAATGAATATGAACAGGCATTGATTGCTTTGTTTCAAGATTTGGGATTCAAATACAAGTATGGTCCTGATGTAGAGCGTGACTATACCAATCCAATATTGGATGATGTGCTGCAAGAGTCTTTGCAGCGCATCAATCCCACATTGCCAGCATCTGCCATTGATGATGCCATCAAGAAACTGCATCAGATAGAGGGGAGTTCGCTTTACGAGTGCAACTTCAAGTTCACGCAGATGTTGCAGTATGGCATTGAAGTGACCTTCACACAGCACTCATACAAATCTGAGGATGAGGAACACGACAGTGGTATGGTGTCGGAGTCACTTGCCCACTATGGTCGTGACAACAAGCGCGTGGAACGACAATATGGCGAAAAGACACGTGTGGCCAATTTCATTGACTATGAGCATCCTGAGCGCAACGACTTCTTGGTGGTGAATCAATTTACAGTGAAGGAACTTGACACAAAAAGACCAGATATGGTGGTGTTTGTGAATGGTCTACCGTTGGTGGTCATAGAGTTGAAATCACCCAGCAGGGAAGAGACTGATGCCAGCGAAGCCTATCTGCAATTGCGCAACTATCAAAAATTCATCCCTTCGCTCTTCATCTACAATGCCTTCAATGTGATGAGCGACATGGCTCTCACAAAAATAGGCACGGTAACAGCCAAAGAAGACCGCTACATGGAATGGAAGCAGCCCACTGGCGAGGTGGCAGACTATGATGTTGCCTTCAAGTCGGTGTTCACTCCAAAGGTGTTTCTTAACCTCCTGAAAAACTATATGCTCTTTGATGTTCGCGAAGGCAGTTATGCCAAGATTCTTGCGGGCTATCATCAGTATTATGCGGTGGAGAAAGCAGCCGTAAGAGCAGAAGAAGCCGTTAAGGGTGATGGCAAGATAGGTGTGTTCTGGCACACGCAAGGTTCTGGAAAAAGCCTTTCGATGGTTTTCCTGGCACACCACCCAAAGGTGCAAGCCATGAATCCTACGATTGTGGTCATCACAGACCGCAACGACCTTGATGAACAACTGTATGGTCAGTTCTCACGCACAGTTGATTTCCTTCGTCAGCGTGCCGTGCAATGTACCAGCAGAAATGCGGAGGGCGATGACACATCGCTCAAAACATTGCTGAAGAACCGTCATTCGGGCGGCATCATCTTCACCACCATGCAGAAGTTTGATGATTGGGACGGACCACTCTCAGAACGCCAGAACATCATCGTCATGACCGACGAGGCACATCGTGGTCAGTATGGTATGGAAGAGAAGATTGACACCGAGGGTAATGTGCATATCGGCGCTGCCCGTAAAATTCGCAACTCATTGCCCCATGCTTCATACATCGGCTTCACAGGAACACCCATCTCAGACAAAGACAGAGACACACGCGAAATCTTTGGCGATGACATCGATGTTTATGATATGACTCAGGCTGTCAATGACGGTGCCACAAGACCTGTCTATTATGAAAGCCGTGTCGTTAAGTTGAAACTCAATGATGAGGTTCTTGCTAAGATTGATGCTGAGTACGACAGGCTGAGAGAAGAAGGTGCATCAGAAGCAGACTTGGAAGAGAACAAGAAAGAAATGTCGCACATGGATGCGCTTCTTGGCAACGATGCAACTATCAATGACCTTGTGACGGACATCATCGCCCACTATGAGGACAACCGCCAGTACGTCTGCTGTGGCAAGGCTATGCTCGTCGCCTACTCTCGTCCGATAGCCATGAAGATATACAAGCGCATTCTTGAACTCCGTCCTGACTGGACAGAGAAAGTGAAGGTAGTCATGACAAGCGGCAATCAAGACCCAGAGGAATGGGCAGACATCATCGGTGGCAAAGCCTACAAGAAGGAACTTGCCAAGAAGTTCAAAGATGAGAATGACCCCATGAAGATTGCCATTGTGGTGGACATGTGGCTGACCGGCTTTGACGTGCCATCACTGGCTACCATGTATGTGTATAAGCCCATGAAGGACCACAACCTCATGCAAGCCATTGCACGAGTGAACCGGGTGTTCCCGGAGAAGGCAGGAGGCTTGATTGTTGACTATGTGGGGATTGCTGCTGCCTTGAAGGATGCCATGAAACGCTACACCAAGCGTGACCGCGACAACTACGGCAACAACGACATCAAGGAAAAAGCATACGCTGAGTTCAAGGAGAAATTGGAAATCTGCCGTGATTTGCTTCACGGTTATGATTACAGCAAGTTGCTCCCTGAGCGAACATTGGCAGCACTCGGCAAAGAAAGCAAACTTTCGTTGGCACAATGTTTCCATCATGGTTCACCTGCCAAACGTGCCCAGTTGATAAAAGGTGCTGTTAACTTCCTGATTGCACCTGATAAAGCAGATGCTTGCAAGGAATTCATCAAGAACGCTTCACTTCTCCGTCAGGCAGTAACTCTTTGCCGTTCCCTGCTCATTGAGGAAGAGCGTTTTGAGGTCAGTTTCATGGAATCAGTACGAATCCTCATTATACGACTCCAGAACCCGGGCAAAATTACCAAGAAGGAAATCAACAATCGTATTGCATCCTTGATTGAGCAGAGCGTTCAGAGTGATGGTGTTGTGAATCTTTTCGATGAGCAAACAGAGTTCTCCCTCTTTGATGAGAAATTCATGGAAGAGGTAAAGAAGATGAAGGAAAAGAATCTTGCTGCAAAGTTGCTCGAAGACTTGCTGCGTGGCCGTGTTCGTACAATGGTTCGTTCAAACATTGTTACTGGCGAGTTGTTCAGCAACAGATTCAGCGAAACACTTAACCGTTATATCAATGGCTTAATCACCAATGAAGAGGTCATCAAAGAGTTGCAGAAACTGGCTCAGGAAATGATGGACGCCGAGCAGCAAGGCAATGAATTAGGTCTTTCAAATGAAGAGAAAGCCTTCTATGATGCCCTGACCCGTCCACAGGCTGTGAAAGACTTCTATACCAATGACCAATTGGTGGAACTGACGAAGGATTTAACAGACATGCTCAGAAGAAACCGTACCATTGACTGGAACCGCAGAGAGGCAGAACGTGCCAATATGCGCCGTTTGGTGAAGCGATTGCTGAAAAAGTATAAGTACCCACCAGAGGAAGCCGAAGATGCCATGAACGTAGTTCTGAAGCAGTGCGAACAGTGGGCAGAAAACCAGGATGTTGCTTGATTCTACTTCTGGAAGTATACTTAGTTCATTGAGAACGGTGAATTCCTGCCGCTGTAAGATAAAGAATCGAAATGACGGCGTATGTGCGAGTTTGGCCAATACATATTCTTATCAAATAACAACCAATTGCAAACCATCATGAAAAAACTGTTTTCGCTCATCCTGATATTATTCTGCGTCACGATGGTCCAGGCAAGTGATGTCCTGTCTGAGGATTTTGAAACTGGTCTGCCCTCGTCATCATCCTCCTCAGAGACTCAGGCATCACTGGCATCGGGCATTTGGCTCGCCAAGGGAGTGTATGGCAAAAATGACAATGGAAGCAAAAGGGCTACCATGAGCAGCAATGCCTATCTCGTCACGCCTGTCCTTCCACAGCCAGGCCGTGTCACATTCAAGCACCGCGCCTCTGGCAGTGGCAAAAAGCTGAAAGTGGAAAAGTCTGTCGACGGAGGAATCACATGGACAGAGCTTGGCACGGCCACCGTGTCGTCATCGACACCCTACGGCAGCAGCTCGTTTAAGACCAATTGCACAGAGGAGGATACCGAGGTCAGGATACGTTTCACCTGTCTCAGCGGCACAATCTATCTGGACGACATAGAGATTACCCTACATGTTGCTGGCGGAACACCCGTGGAACCTAATGACTCCACCTATATCACAGAGGGAGTGCCTGTGCCTACAAAGCCTTTCCCCGAGGCATTGCACACATATTACATCTCGCCTGATGGCAGTGACACAGCCGGGGACGGCACGTTGGAAAGGCCATGGTATAACCTGCAGTATGCTGTTGACAAAGCTGTTGCGGGCGACCATATAGTGTGCCGGGGTGGGACGTACAAACCCACGATGAAAAAGGACGGCAAGAAATACACCGTGCGTATCAGTTCCTCTGGTGCGGCCGATGCCCCCATTATCATCAGAAGCTATGAGGATGAGAAGCCGGTGTTGACTTCGTGCAGCAGCTGACCGACCAGAGCATTGGCGACAGAGGCATACTCCTTACCGGCAACTACTGGTGGCTTTTCGGACTGCACATCACTCATGCAGCTGACAACGGTATCAAACTTGAAGGTTCACACAACAAGATAGAGCGCTGCGAGTTTTCCTATAACCTAGATACTGGACTTCAGTTGGGCTTCGGCCACAAATTCAGTGACACCTTCCCCAACATGAGCCAAAACGACGGCACCTATTGTGCCTACAACGACGTGATCGACTGCGACTCACACCACAACTGCGATTATGACACCAACTACGGCTCCGACGCTGACGGCTTTGCCTGCAAGATGCACAACGGAAAGGGCAACCGGTTTATACGTTGCCGTGCATGGCACAACAGCGACGACGCATGGGATCTCTACGAGACCGACTACGATGTCGTGCTGGCCGAGTGCTGGGCATGGGATTCAGGAAAGGCTGAAGACCATCAATGGGTAAAGGACTATATCAAAAAAAGTGGGTCGATGTCGTTTTCAGGGAATGGCAACGGCATCAAACTTGGCGGAAATGGAACGGGTGGTTCGTCCAAAGGCATCCACTATGCCTATAACTGTGTGGCTTTCAACTGTAATGCCGGCAGCAGCGTGAAAGGTTTCGACTGCAACAACCATAAGGGCGGGCATGTGCTCATCGGATGCCTGGCATTCAACAACAGCTATGATTTCATGTTCGAATCGGGCGGTTCCAACGCCAACACCAAATTCTACAACAACATCTGTCTGGGCAAACAGGAGATTTGTGTGGGAGAAGACGATTACAATGCCATCTCCTCGCCTATGTCAAAAAATGGATGGACCCATCATTTGGTGACAGGCATCGGCGCCGATGACTTCGTCTCTCTCGACGAGGATGATGCGCTCATGCCAAGAGCTATTGACGGTTCGCTGCCACGGCGTTTTGCACGCCTTGCCGCCGACAGCAAGATGGTGGACGCCGGCGACGCTAGTCACGATATACCTGAAAGTTTGCTTGCCGACTTTCCCTTCCTCAGACGCACTGTCTCAGGACTTCAACGCGACATGGGACCCTATGAACGCCCTGCCACCACCGATGCCGTGTCAAGCCCCATCAAAGAAGATGCCAAGACGGACCTTCCACAAAAATATCTCCGCAATGGGCAACTGATCATTGTGAAGAATGGGAAAAGATGCAATGCCGTAGGACAAAAATTGTGATTATTGGGAGCAGTCCCCAATGATCATCCAATAATCACACTGCATAAAAAAACTACATGTTGCGCCCCGTTTGCGACAGATGAGACGGGTTTTTGCTCGTCTGTCGCAGATGGGGCGGTCTGTCGCATGCTGTTTGGGAAATAAAGCGGGAAAAATATTGTGGGTGCTCAAATCCGCCTTATCTTTGCATCAGAAACAACGAAGACAGGCGGAACCAATTGAAGATTGAAAATT
>CAMZHP010000191.1 GCA_947306845.1 uncultured Prevotellaceae bacterium | reverse complement strand
TAGCCGTTGGCATAACCGATGGTGGTCTGCCAGGAAGCCATTTTGTTGAACTTCACGGCGAACATGGACTCGGGGTTGACAGCATTGTCATCCTCCACCCACTTCAGGCCTTGGCCTTTGGTGTAGTCATAGTCTTCCACGGTGCAGCGGTTGGTGTATGCCCAGAGGTTGCGGAAGTCGGGCACCAAAGTATAGCCAGAATTGGCCACGCAGTCATCAATATAACCGATGACCTGCTCCTTGGTCAGCGTGGTGCCATCAGGCAGTTGCACAGAGGTAAGCGGGTTGTAGTTGGTGCTCACGAGGTCGCTGATCTTCTCACCGTTGCAATAGAAGCCAGTGTAGAACAGCCAGCAGCGGCCGAGTAGTGCCTCTGCGCAATATTTGTCGACATGACCGTCGCTCTTACGCACCTTGGGCATGATATCGCTGGCATCACGCAGGTCCTGAAGAATCTGTCCCCATACTTGGGCTGCCGTAGGAGGAGTTACCTCATCGGGGCGCTTGGCTGTGACGAGAAGGGGCACGTTTCCATACATAGAGGCAAGCTCATAGTAGAAGAACGCTCTCATGAAGAGGGCCTCACCCTTGGTCTGAGCTTTCTCAGTGGCATCAAAATCCACTTTATCGAGGGCCTCGAGCAAGGTGTTGGCACGGTTGATGCCCTGATAGCGCTGCTGCCAGAAATTACGGGTCATATCCACGTTATAGTTGAGGATAAGGTCCATGGCCTGCATCAGCTTGTCGTTGGTACCGCCGCCGCCGAACTGGTCATCGCTGGCAAGCATGGCATAGTAGTGCCATGTCTCCTGGGGATTGGCATTCACAGCATTCAGGTTCTGATAGATACCGGCCAAAGCCTGAGCGGCATCCTCAGCATTGACAGGGAAGTTGGATGTATCCTTCGAAGTCATACTCATCGAGTCCAGATCACAGGAGACCAACGTACCTGCGAAAAGTGCTGCGCTTAAGAAATATGCTATTTTTTTCATGTTTTCTATATATCTAAATGTTTGATGTTTACTGCTCAGTGATTATTTAACCTCTGAAATGATAACCGAGCGGCTCATCTGAGGATCGTTGAAGTACAGGTTCTCCACACCGCCCTTTGAGTCGAGTACGAGGCTGCTTGCTGGCACGCCGTACTCGCTGATGAGGAGGTCGTAGACATTCTTGGCACGGTTCTCGGCCAACCATTGGTTGCGGTCGGCTGTTCCAGTAGCCTTGTCGGCATAACCCATCACGTTGTATTTCTTGCCGGGGTTCTGCTTGATCATCTGAGCGATGGTGCTCAGGTTGACGCGCTCGCGGTTGACGATCTCGGTCTTGTTGATCTCGAAGTTCACGAAGTAAGGATAGGTAACCACCTTCTCGTCGGTGATGACAGTAGTGGTGTTCGTCGGCTGCTGGTTCTTCAGACGCTCATTGTCGGCACGCAGCTGGTTGACCACACCGTTGAGACGGTCGATCTCACTGTTGTCGGTCACATATTCAATCTTGGTCTGTACGGCAGGAGCGGCCGCTTTCTTCTCGCTCTTGTCCTTGAACTTCACGTTCACACCCACCATATAGGTACGGGGCTGAGGATAGTTGCCGACATCGACACCTGTCACCCATGACTCATTGCCGATGGCGATACCGTTCTCAGGATCCATTCCCTTGTATTTGGTAAAGGTGAGGAGGTTCTGGGCGGCGAAGTAAACGCGGAGCTGGCTGAAGGGACAGGTGCTCTTGAGCAGGCTGGCAAAGTCATATCCCACGGTTACATTCTGGATGCGGAAGTAGGTAGCGTCCTCCACGTAGATGTCAGAAACCTGCTGCCAGTTGGCACCGATATTGCCTGGCTTCAGCATGGGATACTTGTTGGACGTACCCTCACCATGCCAGTATTCAAATGCCTCAGTGGTATAGTTCTCAAACTGTGAGTCGGTGTTCTTGCGCCATGAGCGAACCACCTCGTTGCCGAATGAACCGAAACCTGTAGCGGAGAAGTCAAAGCCTTTGTATCCAAGATTGATGGAGGCACCCAGTGTGAAATCGGGATGCGGACTGCCCAGTTCGGTCTTGTCCTCTGCATTGACTATACCGTCGCCATTGACATCAACAAACTTCAGGTCACCAGGCTGGATGGCCGTGTTTTGGAGCGAGTTGACAGCATTGCCACCGCAGTTCTTGCTGAGGTAGGCTTGCAGATCGCTTTCGTTCTGGATGACACCTTCTGTCTTGTAACCATAGAAGTAGCCGATGGGATGTCCTTCCTCCATGCGGGCCATGTAGCCTGTGTTTTGGGCGATGAGGTCGCTACCGCCTTCCACGAAGTGATTGGCATTCTTCACCTCTGTCACCTCATTCTTGTTCTTGGCGAAGTTGACATTGAAGCCATACTTGAAGTCGCCAATGTTGTCTTGCCATCCCACTGATGCCTCAATACCGGTGTTCTTCACAGTACCGGCATTGGCGGTGTAACCGTTCTGTCCGACGATAGCCCAAAGGGGCACCCAGAGCAGAAGGTCCTTGGTCTCTTTGTTGTACCACTCCAAAGTGGTGGTCAGACGGCCGCCGAGGAAGCGGGCGTCGAGGCCCACGTTGGTCTGCTGTGAAGTCTCCCAAACGAGGTCGGGATTCTCAATGTTGGCGGGATAAGCGCCCTGCGTGTAGGCATCTTTGGTATTGCCGAAGGAGTACTGTCCGTAATCGCCAAAATCGAAGTTGGATTTCCACAGCACGGAACCGATGTTGTCGTTACCGTTCTGTCCCCAACCTGCGCGGAGTTTCAGGAACGACAACCAACTCTTGGTGCCTTCCATGAATTTCTCATTCGAAATGACCCAACCTGCGGAAACTGAGGGGAAGTAACCCCACTGGTGTCCGGGAGCGAACTTCGAGGAACCGTCGGCACGGATGATGGCCGAGAAAAGGTAGGTCTCGTTGAAGTCGTAGTTCAGACGACCGAAGTAGGAGAGCTTAGCGTCGTAACCGCTGGGATAACCGTCGACAACGGCAGATGTGCGGCCTGTCATGTTGTGCATATAGGCGTGGATGGCATCACCGAAGATGTTGCCCGAGGCAGTAGCATTCACCGACTCACCATAGTGAGGACGTGACTTGGAGTATTCCATACCGCCCATGATATCAAAGTGGTTCTTGCCCAGGTCGAAGCGGTAGTTCAGGGTGTTGACCAAGTTCCAGTTCCATCCGAGAGAGAGGTTGTCGGAGGTCTGGTCGGTATTGCGGAAACCACCCGAGTTGTCGTGGATACGGAAGGTGGGGAGGTAGCACCACCAGCTGCTCGACCACTGCTTGTAGGACACCTGTCCGCGGTAGGTCAGGTTCTTGATGGGCTGCACCTCAATAAATGCGGTGGCATTGAGGT
Source organism: uncultured Prevotellaceae bacterium (assembly GCA_947306845.1). The sequence goes on along the minus strand of CAMZHP010000191.1, from coordinate 3,123 downwards.
TGAAACTCTTGCTCTTGTTGTTGCCGGCCTGGTTGTAGACCACGGCAGCAATGGGGTTACTGGAGAAGTTGTTGTAGGGGAACCAACCGTCTCTACCCGACGTATTGAGGTCGTTCCACATGAAATAATCTCCATCCTTATTATATACAGGTATACAGGGATTGGCACGCAACATGTTGGAGAGGTCGTTGGCATATTGGTTGCCAATCTGGATACCCTGACTCTGACGATGCTGGAAATACAGGTTCTCACCAATCTTGATGACATCACGGTCGCCGACCCTGTAAATCACATGGTCTGAATTCAGACGGAAGGTGAAGCGGCGGAAGTCGGACTTCACCGGACCACCGAACACACCATCCTGGTACTGATAACCCACACCCGTGGAGAATTTGGAGATGTCGCCACCACCAGTGAGGTTGAGGGAGTGGTTGGTCACGATGGAATTCTTATGACGGAACTCCTCCACCCAGTTGGTACCCTTGTTGGTACCGTTCTTGTAGGCTGCGAGCAGGTCGGCGTCAATATATCTTGACCAGTCGTAGAGGGGGCCTCCGGCATTGTGATTCACCAAGTCCATCACATCCATGTACTGCTTGGCATTGAGAGGCTCGGGCATCTTGTAGACATTCTGCCAACCGATGTTGCCGTCATAGCTCACCTCTACCTTGCCTTCCTTGCCTTGCTTGGTGGTGATGAGGATTACACCGTTGGCAGCCGATGAACCATAGATGGCGGCTGAGGCGGCATCCTTCAGCACGTCAATACGCTCGATATCAGCGGGGTTGAGGGCGTTGATGTCACCACCTGCCACACCGTCGATGACGTAGATAGGATTGGTGCTGCTGTTGGTACCTGCACCACGGATATTGATCTTGAATCCGTCACCAGGCTGACCGGAGAAAGCCTGGATGTTCACACCGGGGGCCTGGCTCTGGAGAGCACCAAGCACCTGGGTGGTGTTCATCTTGGCGATGTTCTCACCTTTCACCTCCAAAGTGGCACCGGTGACCAGTTTCTTCTTCTGCACACCGTAACCCACGACCACGACTTCCTCAAGCACGTCTGAGTCTTCAGCGAGGTTGATCATGAAAGATGTTTGGTTGCCCACAGGAATTTCCTGCGTGACATAACCAATGTAGGAAATCACAAGCACAGCTCCTGGCTGCACGTCGAGAGTGAAGTTACCATCAATGTCGGTGACAGCACCATTGCTGGTGCCTTTCTCCATGACGGTAGCTCCGATGACGGGTCCATTGGCATCGCTGACGACACCCCTGACTTTCTTTGACTGCTGAACCGCAGCTGCGGCTACATCAGACGTTGATGCATAAGCTGGAGATAACCACCCCAGTCCTATGCAAGCGCCCATAAGCAGCACTGTCTTTCTGAAATTTAAATCCATACTTAAGTATATTTGTTAGTTAAATAAAGGATATCCATTTCCATTTTGGCAAGCACAGTACCTCTACTGACTTATTATTTTAGGATAGTATTTTACCGTATATGGAACCTCGCTTTGTCTTATCAGATGTGTTGAGGTTATTTTAGATATATGCATTTTAGGTTTGAACTATGCAAAGGTATTTAAAAACATTTTAAAAATATAATACTATTTTGACCATTGTTGATACTTTTCGAAAAAGAAAGAAAAAATAGTGAAGAAATCAAAAAAATACCAATTCTATACATGCATTTGACCATTCTTCACCTATTTATATATAAATAAAGTATCCTACCTCCTAAATATTTGTAGGGGCAGGATTGATTCTTCTGCTTGTGGTCTTAGGTTTCACAGATTTTTTCTTTTGTAACAATTTAAAGGTGCTCGTAAAAGAAAGGGCACAATAGTTTGTGTATAAGCGCCAAAATGCTTACATTTGTTGCCGATAACTCTTAGAGGGTTGTCGCGACTATTCATCCATTATTATCAACAAGCATTCATCATGAAAAGGATTTACGCCCTTATTTTATGTTCTTTTGTCATGGCCGCAACCATGCAGGCACAGCAAAAGCGCGCAGTCAGTTTTGACACTTACGAGTGGGACTTCGGCAGCATCCAGGCCGCCGACGGTGCCGTATGCCACACCTTCACCCTGAAGAACGGCACCAAATCACCCGTCAAGATAGGGCGTGCGATACCCAGTTGCGTTTGCCTCAAGGCATTTTATCCAGAAGAGACCATCCAACCAGGTGGCGAAGTCAAGGTGATGCTCGCCCTCTACCCCTCCACCTCACAGGGCAAGACTTTCCGCAGCGTGGAGTTCCTCGATGGTGACGGCCGTCCCCTCGGTGCTCTCTCGGTGAAGGCCCTTGTGAGCAACGATGGAGCCAAATTTGCCCCCGACCACGCCTACCCCTTCCGCAACGCCAACCTGTCATACACCGAGCGTGTAGAGAACCTGCTCTCGCTGCTCACCCCAGAAGAAAAGGTGGGACTGATGATGAACAAGTCGGTGTCTGTCGACCGCCTCGGCATCCCCTCCTACAACTGGTGGAGCGAGGCCTGCCACGGCGTGCGCCAGAGCGACTACACTGTGTTCCCCCAGCCCATCGGCATGGCCGCCGCCTTCAACCCCCAGCAGGTATATGACGTGTTCAGCGCCGTCTCCGACGAGGCCCGCGCCAACTGGAACCGTTCTGACCACAACGTGTTCAACGTACCGATGGGCGTGACCTATTACCCAGGCAATCCCGAACTCACCTTCTGGTGCCCCAACGTCAACATCTTCCGTGACCCCCGCTGGGGACGCGGTCAGGAAACCTGCGGCGAAGACCCCTATCTGAACGCCATATTGGGCGTGCAGACCGTGTTGGGCATGCAAGGCAATGATGATCATTATTTCAAGACCCATGCCTGCGCCAAGCACTATGCCGTGCACAGCGGTCCGGAGCCTCTGCGCCACAGTTACAATGCCTCCGTCTCAATGCGCGACCTGTGGGAGACCTACCTCCCCGCCTTCAAGGCTCTGGTGAAGAAAGGCAACGTACGCGAGGTGATGTGTGCCTACAACCGTTATGAGGGCAAACCCTGCTGCACCAGCGACCGTCTGCTCGTGGACATCCTGCGCCGCAAATGGGGCTACGACGCCATCGTGCTCACCGACTGCGACGCCATCAACA
>CAMZHP010000190.1 GCA_947306845.1 uncultured Prevotellaceae bacterium | reverse complement strand
CACGACCTTGCCAAGGTCGGGGTCGCGAGTTCGAGTCTCGTTTACCGCTCTTTTTAGGATAAGAAAAACCAAATCAATGAATTTATATATTAGATATTTCGACAAGGAAACACTGGTCTACAGTGTTGACGAGGCGATTGATTTCCTTTGTTCCATTCCTGAAGTGGGCATGAATCCGCAAATCGAGGCCGATGTGCGTGAGTATGCCGAAAGTGATGTCCTCTATCCTAAAAGATATAAGGTAAGACCGAGGGTCTATTTTATCATCATCAAAACAGAGGCGGCTTCCATGATGGACTTCAAACAGAAAAAGGCTTTGCGCCCAGTTGGACCGCAGCAGGATCGCCGCGACATCGCACAGCCGGTGGTCAACAAACTCAATGAAGAGCGCCAGGGATGGTATGAGGGCACACTCGATTTCAAGAGAGTTGTCATGGTGCCTGCCACAGGAAAGCATGAGTATCGCGACACCCATTTCGTGGCCAGATGCAAGGCGCTCTCAGGAATCGACTGCTACAACCGCATCGTGGAGCACCTTAGAGACCGCGTGGACAGCAGAAGCCAGTTCCCATCGGCCAAAGGAAAGAATTTCCGCTTCAAATATCTCGGAATGTGGAAATAAAATAAAGTAAGGAGGAATTTATGAATAAGGTGATGCTCATCGGAAATGTCGGGAAAGACCCCGTCATATCTTATTATGACACCGACCAGGCCATGGCCGTCTTCACCCTGGCCACCACAGAAAGAGGCTATACGCTGCAAAACGGCACACAGGTGCCCGACCGCACCGACTGGCACAACATCGTGCTGTGGAAGGGACTTGCCAAGATTGCCGAAAAATATGTGCACAAGGGTGACAAACTCTATATCGAGGGAAGACTGAGATATCGCACATACGACGACAAGAAAGGGGCAAGAAGATATGTCACAGAAATTGTCGGTGAGAATATGGAACTGCTGTCGCCACGTCCGTTGACACAGGAACCTTCTGTAAGTTACAAACAGGAGGAGAACAAAGCGCCACAGCAGGGACAGGACGATGAGATACCGTTTTGATCCTTTGATAAAACGTGAAAACCATTGACTATCTGATATCCACACTCGGTGAGGTCCATTGGATCACGCCGGGTGTTGAAGTATATGCCATCGCAGCATTGACACTGCTCCTGCTGGCTTTTTCTGGATTTGCCAGCGCTTCTGAGATCGCTTTCTTCAATCTTTCACCGACAGACCTCAACGCGCTCGATCCCGAGCATAATGCGGCTGACCGAAAGATTGAGACCTTGCGCAACGACAGCGAGAGAACATTGGCCACCATTCTCATTACCAATAACCTGGTCAATGTTACCATCATCATGCTTTGCAACTATATCTTTGCAAATTTGGTGGATTTCGGAAAAGCCATCTGGTTGCATTTCCTGTGCATTACTGTCCTGCTCACTTTCCTGCTTCTGCTTTTTGGAGAAATCATGCCAAAAGTCTATGCAAGGCAGAATTCCCTCAACTACTGCCGCTTCTCGGCAGGAACGCTCATGTTCCTGCGCAAGTTGTTTTGGCAGGTGGAGAACCTGTTGATGGGAAGTGCGTCGCTGGCGGGAAAGATTGTGCACAAGGAGGCTCATGTGCTCAGCGTGGATGACTTGGAACAGGCACTCGAACTGACTGACAAGGAGGATATCAAGGTGGAGCAGAGCATGCTGCAGGGTATCATCCGATTTGGAGATGAGACGGCCAAGGAAATCATGACTCCAAGGCAGGATATGGTTGACCTCAGCATGAAAGATGACTTCAACACCGTCATCAACTGCATCGTGGAGAACAACTACAGCCGCATCCCGGTCTATCAAGGCACTTCCGACAATATCCGGGGCGTGCTCTATATCAAGGACCTTCTTCCGCATCTGGGCAAGACCGCTTCCTTCAGGTGGCAGAGCTTGATTCGCCCTCCTTATTTCGTTCCGGAAACCAAGAAAATCGATGACTTGCTGCGCGAGTTTCAGGAGAATAAGATACACATCGCCATTGTGGTAGATGAGTTTGGCGGTACGAGCGGACTCGTCACGTTGGAGGATATCCTCGAGGAAATCCTCGGTGAGATACATGATGAGTTTGATGATGAGGAACGCAACTACACCCGCCTTAACAATCATACTTATATCTTTGAGGGCAAGACCTCGCTTTCCGACTTCTACAAAATCCTCAATATCGATGATGATTTCGCTGAGGTGGAGGGCGATGCCGACTCGTTGGCCGGACTGTTGCTTGAACTCAAGGGTGACTTCCCCAAGGTGGGCGAGAAAATCTCCTATGGCAAATATACCTTTGAGATCATGGCCATCGAGGAGCGGCGCATCTCCAAGGTCAAGATGGTGATCCAATCCAAGGAAGACAAGTCATGACATCCCGTTTGTTACTGATGCTCACTGTGTGGAGCCTATCTCTGCCATTGATGGCACAAGAGGTGGAGGAACATGAGCAGGTGGCGTTTCCCGACAGCATACCGGCAGGTGGCTACAGTGGCATCGCTTGGTTGGGCGACGACAGATATGCTGTGGTGTCCGATAATGGAAAGGATGGCTTTTTCATCTTCCGCATCTCCATCGACTCGGTGGGAGCAGTCAGCTCAGCGGCTTGCACAGGATTTGTAGGTTCCTCGTTGCCTAACCACGACAATGAGGGCATCGCTTGGTATGCTCCCGACTCCACATTGTTCATCAGCAGCGAAAGAGACACGCAGATCAGGGAATTCTCACTGCAGGGTGTTCCCACAGGGCGTTCTTTGCCGATGCCTGCCGTTTTTCATGGCACTTCTCCTGCATATAGTCTCGAGGCTCTCACTTACAATACCGCTACACATCGCTTCTGGACCACCAGCGAGAGCACACTGAAGGGTGATGGCTTGCGGGCCGACCCAGACAACGGGGCGCGAAACCGCCTGCGAATCCAATCATTTGACGACAGCTTGCGGGCCGGAGTTCAGTATCTCTATGAGATGGACGAGCCGATGGCGCAGGTGATGCCAGAGCGTTTTGCCATGGGGGTGAGTGCGCTGACTGCTCTCGACGATGGTTCCCTGCTCGTTTTGGAGCGGGAGTTCGCAGTTCCTGAGTCGAAAATAGGGGCTTTTGTGTCGTGTCGCCTTTATCAGGTGTGGCCCGAAAAGGAGAAATCCCTCCTGCCGACGGACAGCATCGCAGGTAAGACACCCATGGAGAAGACATTGCTCACCGAGTGGATGACGGCCATCGGACTGCTCGATGTGTCACTTGCCAATTATGAGGGGATGTGCCTGGGACCCAAACTGCCTGATGGCAGACAGGTGGTGGTGCTCATCGCGGATTCACAAAACCAATATGCTGGGGTCTTGAAGGATTGGATCAAGACACTTGTCATTCAACAACCCTAAATCGGATATAAGCTCGGTCGTCAAAGGACACCTGACCAGCCATCAAACCTTTGGTGGCCACAAATTGTCGGATGCACAACGGGTCGGTTGCTAGGTGGTGGGCAAGGGCTTCCTCGCTCTCGTGAAGTGTTGGGAAGAGGAAAGGATAGCCATCGGTGGCTAGCACCACTTCGCTGCCCATGGGCACCGGGATGACCTTGACCTTGTCAAGGGCGACAGGAAAACCGTCAAATACAGAGAATTTCTTGTTTTGGTCGTAACAGGTGAGGACAATCTGTCCCACGACTTGGTCGCGTCCTACATCATGATGGCGCAGACTGTCTTCGTCGGTCTCTCCTTTCTCCAGCATTTGTCGGAGGATGGCGGCGCGCTCGTGGGCGATGCGGTCCTCATGGGGCTTGGGGTTGTCATGGAAAACACCATCCACCAGGCATTGACAATCGCCCACCAACCAGATTTCTTGCTTCTGGAGACTGAAAATAGCGGCGCTGGCTGTCGTCCGCTCCTCGGGATGGGCGGTGAGATGGCTGGTGGAAACGCCTTGCTGGCGGTAGGCATCGCTGAGTTGTGCTGTCACGAGTTCGCTGCATTTCGCTAAGGTGGCATCGACGGGCAACGAGCGCAGGGTCTCGCTCACAAGGAACATGGCGGCACGGCCGTTGCGCATGTCGGCAAACATCTGGTGAGCTGCCTTGCTGGTGCTGCCGTCAATCACGGCCACGAAATCATCGGTCGCGACGATGCCGTCCTCGCACGTCTCGGGACTTCTTTTCCCGGTCAGCTGTTGTTCTGTGATGGCTATTCTTTTCATAGACAGGATGATGGGTGCCGCCGAGCAATTGGGGGATGAGGTCGGACATGCCCAACCGGCGCAGTTCTCTCTCTATGCGCTGGCGCTCCTCGGGCTTATACCAGAAGAAGAACATGCGCTGGGCGAGTTTCTCTTGCTGGCTCTTGGCACTGAAAACGGGCTTGAGAGTATAGGGGTCAAGGCCGGTGTACCACATCTCGGTGCTGATGGTCATCGGGGTGGGGGTGAAATCCTGCACTTGTTCCAACTGGAAGTCAAGGCGTTTGGTGATGAGGGCAAGACGGGCCATGTCGGCTTCATGGCAACCTGGGTGACTGCTGATGAAGTAGGGGATGATCTGTTGGCGGAGACCCTCGCGGCGGTTGATGTCGTCGAATATCCGCTTGAAGGCCTCAAACTGTGCAAAAGAGGGCTTGCGCATGAGCATTAGCACCTCATCGCTGGTGTGCTCGGGAGCCACTTTCAGACGGCCGCTCACATGGCGGCAGATCAGTTCACGCGTATAGGCGGCCGTGGCGGAATCGGTGGCCTCGTCGCCGCTCTTGTGCAGCAGCAGGTCGTAGCGTACACCGCTGCCAATGAAGGTTTTTTTGATGCCAGGGAGTCGGTCGACGGTCTGATACAGGTCGAGCAGGGCCTGGGGATTGGTATCGAGATTGCGGCATATCTGCGGGTGGATGCAGGAGGGCCGCTTGCAGCGCTCGCATTTCGTCTTGTCCTTGCCGCCCATGCCGTACATGTTGGCGGAGGGGCCGCCGAGGTCGCTCAGGTAACCTTTGAAGTCGTCAAGGGCTGCCACTTCTTTCACCTCGCGGAGGATGCTCTCCTTGCTGCGGGAGGCAATGAATTTGCCCTGGTGGGCACTGATGGTGCAGAAGGCACACCCGCCAAAGCATCCGCGGTGGATGTTGACCGAGTGCTTGATCATCTCATAGGCTGGGATGCGTTTGTTCTTGTATTTGGGGTGGGGCAGTCGGGTGTAGGGATAGGCAAACGAGGCATCCACCTCCTCGGTTGTCATCGGGGGATAAGGTGGGTTGACCACGGTGTAGCGGTTGCCGGTCTGTTGGATGAGCCGCTGGGCATGTATCTTGTTCGACTCTTCTTCGATATGGCGGTAGTTCTCTGCTTCGCATCGCTTGCTGTCAAGACAGGCTTCATGGCTATGGAGCACAATGTCATCGGTGGTGATGCCTCCGGGGATTTGGTCGCGGCCTGTGATGAAGACGGTCTGGGGAAGCGTGTGGGCATCAGCCATCGTTCCGCCTTGTGACAGCAGGGTGCAGAGTTCGGTGATACCGCGTTCTCCCATGCCGTAGATAATCATGTCGGCACCTGAGTCGTAGAGGATGGAGCGGCGCAAACGATCTTGCCAATAGTCGTAATGGGTGAGACGGCGCATCGAGGCTTCGATACCGCCGAGCACCACAGGCACATCGGGGTAGAGCCGCTTGAGAATCTGGGTATAGACGATGGTGGGGTATTCGGGACGGCAGTCGTGGCGGCCGTCAGGACTGTAGGCGTCTTCTGAGCGCAGACGGCGGTTGGCGGTGTATTTGTTCACCATCGAGTCCATGCAACCGGGAGAGATGCCGAAAAACAACCGGGGACGTCCCAATTTTTTAAAGTCACGGAAGTCTCCATGCCAGTCAGGCTGAGGTACAATGGCCACACGCCAGCCTGCAGCCTCAAGAGCACGGCCAATGACGGCGGCGCCAAAGGAGGGATGGTCGACGTATGCGTCACCGGAGAACAGGATGACGTCCAACTCATCCCATCCCCGTAACTCCACTTCCTTTTTGGTTGTGGGAAGCCATTCGCTCAGCCGGTGCTCTGCCATGGCTTATTCTGCTGCCGGCTCTGGTTCTTCTTCGGAGGCCGTTTCTGCTACGTGCTCCTGCTCCCATTGCTGATAAAGAGCAATCAGGTTGGCAAGACCTGTGGCTTTCATGTTGCTGTGATAAATCACATCGAAACACAGGTCGAGCAGGTCTTTGTCACGGCCTCCTTCATTGGAAAGAATCGACCTGACGGTCAGTTTCAATTTGTCGAGCACGCCCTCGTCGATGATGCCGTTACTGCCTACTAGTTGGTCAAGCAGTTGGTAGCGCTTGAGGGTTGCCAGATGGGTGTCGCTCACCTCGATGGTGCGGGTCCCCGATGGGTTAGTCACTATTTTGTACATATCTTGAGGATTAAGGATTAAGAATTATGGATTAAGGATTAAGAATTAAGAATTAAGAATTATGATTACTCCGCTTGTCTTCTTTGCTACTTCATTTCTTTATCTATTCTGTCTATCACATCTATC
>CAMZHP010000189.1 GCA_947306845.1 uncultured Prevotellaceae bacterium | reverse complement strand
GAGGCACAGAGGTACAGAGTTTTTGTTTTTTATTCCTCTGTATCTCTGTGCCTTTGTGTTGAATATTGAATAAAAAAAGGGGCGGAAATAAATCCGCTCCTGCAATCATAACCTAAATCCTAATCACAATAAAACCTTATCACTTCAACTTAAAACATTTAATCAATATTGATTGACCGAGCGAGTTTCACCTTTGCTTCCTCCACCTTGGGAAGGGTGACGGTGAGGATACCCTCGCTCACGCGGGCACCAATCTTGTCCTTGGCCACGTCGTCAGGCAGGATCAGGGTCTGCTCATACTTCGTGTAAGAGAACTCACGGCGCAGATAGTGTGCCTTCTCATTTTGCTCGCGGTCAGCCTCCTTTTGTTCCATCTTGATCACCAGGTTTCCCTCGTCGTTGATGTTCACGAAAAAGTCCTCCTTCTTTAAGCCCGGGGCAGCCACCTCCACGATATAGGCGTCGTCGGTCTCCTTCACGTTGATGGCAGGTGCCGTGTTGCAAGTCTTTGTGGTACCGAGTCCCACATTCATCAGGTCGTTGAAAAGTTCTGGCAACCAATAATCTCTTTGCATACGTCTCATGATTTTTGTCTCCTATCTTTTAAATGGTTATTGAATTTTCTCGTTTTTTGAGCCGCCTCTTATCAGCCGCGCTCATCCCTATACTTGCAAGCAACGTGCCAGTTGATGGAATGTGACATTTTGGCATATTGTACTGACAAAATTGTCAAATTATCAATTATTCACCATTGATTTTTGATGTTACGCGCGGAATGTTGTAACTTTGCCTTTTTAAAACAACAAATGATGACCATGAACCATTTACATAGTTGGCTGCGGCTGCGGGCCTTGTGTCTGATCGCCATTTCCATGACCGTTTGTTGCTGCACAGGCAATGCCCAAAGCGGCATCCACAACCAGGACTCCCTCACTGTGGAGGAACCCGAGTACCATCAGGTGAGGCTGATTTTCGGCGGCGACCTGATGCAGCATGAACCGCAGATCAAGGCGGCACGACAAGCCAACGGCACCTACGACTACTCAGGGGTGTTCGACTATATGGCACCTATCGTCAAAGACGCTGACATTGCTATCGCCAACTTCGAGGTGACGCTCGGAGGTCCTCCGTATAAAGGCTATCCGCAGTTCTGCGCCCCCGATGCCTATCTGCAGGCTGCCATCGACTGCGGCTTCGATGTGCTCACCACCTGCAACAACCACAGCGTGGACACCTATGGACGTGGTATCGACCGCACCATCACGATGATGGACTCTCTCGGCGTGCGCCACCTCGGCACCTACCGCAACCAGGCGGAGCGCGACAAACTCTACCCGTTCATCATCGAGCACGACGATATCCGTATCTGCCTGCTCAACTACACCTATGGCACCAACGGCATCCCCGTGCCCAAACCCTATATCGTCAACCTCATCGACACAGCGGTCATCGCCAAGGATATCGAGAGGGCTAAAGCCATGAATCCCGACGTCATCATCGCCATGCCGCATTGGGGCGACGAGTATGTACTGTTGCCCAATAAAGGGCAGCGCGACCTGGCCGACTGGATGTTTGCAAAGGGTGTGGACCATATCATCGGTGGGCATCCGCATGTGGTGGAGCCTATCGAGGTGAGGGAAGTGAATGGGGAGAAGCACTTGCTGGCTTACTCTCTCGGCAATTTCGTGTCCAACCAGTCGCGCCCCAACACCGATGGCGGCACGATGGTGCGCATGACACTTGTCAAGGACCATAACGGCACCTTTCTCACCAACTGCAGCTATAACCTCTACTGGGTATCGAGGCCCGTGACTTCGGGCAAGCGCAACTACCGCGTGCTGCCCTCCAGCTATCCCGACGACCAACTCAATGCGACGGAGCGTGCCAAGCGCGACAACTACCTGCGCAACACCCGCGCCCTCTTCGCTAAACATAATAAAGGAATCGAGGAAGTTAAAGAGTGAAGAAAGTGAAGAGTGAAGAGTGAAGAATGAAGAGTGAAGAATGAAGAATGAAGAGTGAAGAATGGTAATTAGTTTTTCCGTATGTTGCGTTTTTAACGCAACCTCTGCAAAAGGACTAATGTCTAAACTCCTAAACTCCTAATCTCCTAATCTCCTCAACTCCCATCTCCTAATAAGTTCCCTAAAAATCACATATAAATTCAAATAAATATGGCAAAAAAAGCACTTCTGATGATACTCGACGGATGGGGTATCGGAAAACATGGAAAGGGTGACGTCATCTACAACACCCCCACACCTTATCTTGACTACCTCAACGCAGTCAGCGCACATGCACAACTGGATGCCTCGGGAGAGGATGTCGGACTGCCCGACGGGCAGATGGGCAACTCCGAGGTGGGACACCTCAACATCGGAGCAGGACGCATCGTCTACCAGGACCTGGTGAAAATCAACCGCGCCTGCCGTGACAACTCTATTCTGAAAAATCCCGAGATCGTTGCCGCCTACACATACGCCAAGGAAACCGGCAAGCGCCTCCACCTGATGGGACTCACCTCCGACGGTGGCGTGCACTCCTCACTCGACCATGTCTTCAAGCTGGTGGAGATCGGCAGGGAGTATGGACTGAAGAACACGTTCGTGCACTGTTTCATGGACGGCCGTGACACCGATCCCAAAAGCGGTATCGGCTTCATCCGCCAACTTACAGAGGTGTGTGAGCGCAACGACGCAGCCATCGCCTCCATCGTGGGACGCTTCTATGCCATGGACCGCGACAAGCGCTGGGAGCGCGTCAAAGAGGCCTATGACCTGCTCGTAGAGGGCAAGGGCAAACAGGCCGACGACATGGTGGCAGCCATGCAGGAGAGCTATGATGAGGGCGTGACCGATGAGTTCATCCTCCCCATCAACAATGCACGTGTCGATGGCACCATACAGGAGGGTGATGTGGTCATCTTCTTCAATTTCCGCAACGACCGCGCCAAGGAGCTTACCATCGTGCTCACTCAACAGGACATGCCTGAGGCAGGCATGAAGACCATCCCAGGTCTCCAGTACTTCTGCATGACTCCCTATGACGCCAGCTTCACTGGCGTGCATGTGCTTTTCCCCAAGGAGAACGTGGAGGATACGCTTGGCGAATACCTCTCACGCCTCGGCAAGCGCCAGTTGCATACGGCGGAGACGGAGAAATACGCACACGTCACCTTCTTCTTCAACGGTGGCCGTGAGAAGCCCTTCGAGGGTGAGGATCGCATCCTCGTCCCGTCGCCCAAAGTGGCTACCTATGACCTGAAGCCGGAGATGAGTGCTTACGAGGTGAAGGACAAGCTGGTGGAGGCCATCAAGACCGAGCAATATGACTTCATCGTCGTCAACTTCGCCAATGGCGACATGGTGGGCCATACGGGTGTCTACAATGCCATCGCCAAGGCGGTATGGGCAGTGGACAACTGCGTGCGCGAGGTCATCGAGGCTGCCAAGGCCGCTGACTACGAGGCACTCATCATCGCTGACCATGGCAATGCCGACAATGCCATCAACGAGGACGGTACTCCCAACACGGCACACTCACTCAACCCCGTGCCCATCGTTTATGTGACGGACAACAACAGCGCCTGCATCAAGAATGGCAGGTTGGCTGACGTGGCTCCCACCATCCTCCATATCATGGGATTGGAGCAACCTGCCGACATGACCGGCGAGTGCCTCATCTACTAATATGAACGTCAAAATCGAGGAGTCGTGGAAAGCGAGAATAGGAGCTGAGTTTGAAAAGCCCTATTTCGCACAGTTGGTTCAGACGGTGAAGCAGGAATACAGACAGTATGCCTGCTACCCGCCGGGACCGTTGATCTTCAATGCCTTCAACCTCTGCCCCTTTGATCGGGTGAAGGTGGTGATCATCGGACAGGATCCCTATCACGAACCTGGACAGGCGATGGGCCTGAGCTTCTCCGTGCCCGACGGAGTGCCGATGCCGCCTTCGCTCATCAATATTTTCAGGGAGATACAGTCAGACTTAGGCACTCCCATGCCGGCGACCGGCAACCTGACACGATGGGCGCAGCAGGGGGTGATGCTGCTCAACGCAACACTCACCGTCAGGGCGCATCAGGCGGGAAGCCACCAGCGGATAGGGTGGGAGACTTTCACCGATGCGGCCATACATGCTTTGAGCAGCGGACGCGACCACCTCGTCTTTATCCTCTGGGGTGGGTTCGCCAGGAGCAAGGCGGCGCTCATCGACCGCTCACGGCACCTCATTCTGCAGTCGGTGCATCCCTCGCCGCTGTCGGCCAACCGCGGCGGGTGGTTTGGCAACCGCCATTTCTCTCAGGCCAATGCCTACCTCACTGCCAACGGCATCACGCCGATACAATGGTAAGCCAGAGGTGAGAAGTGAGAGGCGAGAAGTAAGAAGTGTGAGGTGAGAGGTGAGAAGTGAGAGAAATGCTTTTTTAGTTCATGGTTCATAATTCATAGTTCATAGTTGGGGCATAGCAAAAATGGCGGTGCGATTGATAGGGACGCTATGTGTCGTGTCCGCCAGCTGTGCTATTTATGTGTCGCGTCCGCCAGCTGTGGTAATCATAATTCTTAATTCTTAATTCAAAATTCTTAATTCTCTTGATCCTTCCTCCCATTATTCAGGTCGGGGATGTGTTGCTTTCCTCCGACATTCTGACTAAGTTTTTTTGTTGCGACCTCGACGCGTGCCATGGGGCGTGCTGCGTGGAGGGTGATGCCGGCGCGCCCGTGACCCTCGACGAGATTGCGGAGATTGAGAATTGTCTCGATGCCGTTTGGCCCCACATGTCGGCCTCTGCACAGGCGGTGGTCGACCGGCAGGGTGTGGCATACACCGACCGTGACGGCGACATGGTGACGAGTATTGTGGAAGGGCGCGACTGTGTGTTCACCTATCATGAGAACGGCACCTGTTTCTGCGCCCTTGAGAAGGCCTGCCGGGAGGGAAGAACTTTTTTCCAAAAGCCCATCAGCTGTGCGCTGTACCCCATCCGTGAGAAAACATTCTCCGATGGTACGGTGGGGCTCAACTATCATGAGTGGGAAGTCTGCCGCGCTGCTGTCAGACGTGGCGAGCAGTTGCACCTGCGTGTCTATCAGTTCCTGAAAGCTCCCCTCATCCGCCGCTTTGGGGCTCAGTGGTATTCTGAGCTTGAAGGGGTGGCCGCAGCACTTTTATGATAGTCCACACAATGTGACACTGGCATTCGAGAAAATTCGTGTTTTTCGTGGTTTTCCGTGTTTTTCGTGGTTGACATATAAACTATGAGGGTGAGCCTTGCGGCCCACCCTCATCAGATTAGAATTTGTCTTTCTCTTCCTGTTCTTCGACATCATCCCAGAGGCTCTTCCGAGGAGAGCGTACGGGCTGGTCGGTTTCAGGATCGTTCTCGGGGTCAATGTCTGTGTAGCTGTAATCCGTGATAGGATTCTCCAGGAATGCCCCGTTCTCAATTCCCCTCACCATGATGGCAGGCGAAATATACATTTTCTTCATAACTATTGTATGGTTTAAATGATGTTACATGTATCTTACTTCCTCACTACCTTCTTGCCATTGATGATGAAGATACCCTTCTGAGCATTGTTCACACGCTGACCATTGAGGTTGTAGATGATTCCGTCGGCATTCTCTGCATTCTGGATGTTGTAGATGCCAGTGAGCTCGCCGTCAACCATGATGCTGAGGTTCACTCCCTCTGCGCCTGTGTTGTTCTTCAGGTATGCACGGTAAGCCTTGTGCTCGTTGCCGCCTTTGGCCTTTTGCAGGTCAATACGGAAGATGTAGTCACCATTCAGAACGGGAGAAGCACCCTTGGCGTAAGCCTTGTAGGAACCAACGAGGTCGAACGCTCCACCCAAAACGGTAAGGTCAGTGGGCTCTACCACAGTCTTGTTTTTCTCAAATCCAGCCAGCTTCTTGTCAACGGGGACATAGACCACGTAAGGAATGTTGGCTTGCAGTACCTGATCTTCCTTCATTCTGGTAAACTGCACGTGATACTCTTCGGTTTCAGGAACAAACTGGGCTCCCTCGTACTTCATCACCACGTCGGCACCCAGCTCAGCGATGGTGTAATCGAACGGCAGTACGATGGTGTTGTAGCCTTTGAAGAACATGCGGTCGTAGGTGATGGTCTCATATTCACCGGGAGCAGGAGCCTCGGCGTCGTCGTCAGTCAGCACGAGATCCTTGACCTCGGGCTGTGCGGCCTTAATAGGATAGGTAGCGGTGTACAAATCGCTCTTCACGTCGGCCTTGGAGTCCTCCAGGACAGCCTTCACGACGAACTCGCCCTCGCCAGTCACCTTAACGGTCTCGTTCGGGAACAGGTTCATTGCTGTCAGTGAGGTAGCGGGATCGCTGCCGTCGGTGGTTACCCAAAGTTGGAATTTGTCGCTGTCCCATTCGAAGCCAATCTCATCGCCAACAGCCACCTCAGTACCACTGGCAGGATTGAAGGTGAGAGCGAACTCAGGAGCGGGCGTCTCGCCAGACTTCTTCACGAGATAGATCTTTGAGATATTGACGGTACCGGGGTCAGCGAGTT
>CAMZHP010000188.1 GCA_947306845.1 uncultured Prevotellaceae bacterium | reverse complement strand
AGGAATACGGACGTTCGAGTCTTGCCGGAGTCATCAAGAACTATTTTGACGACTCATATCTGAATGCCGTCAGCAGTTTCGTGAAGGAAGAAAAGATCTCTTTGGAGGAACTGAAAGAATTGATCGAGCAAATAGAGCAATCTTAATTTCTTGTCATTTTACAAATGATTTAGTATGTTGGAATTTCTGAAATACGACTTGAAAGTCGCTGTACTGATAGCGGTATTCTACCTGTTCTATCGCTTGTTGCTCAGCCGCGACAGGTTACACCGCCTCAACCGCATGGTGCTGCTTGCTACGGCAGTCGCATCGTTCGTGTTGCCATGTTGTGTTTTCACCTTCCATCATACAGTCGTCCTGACAACTCCTGATACCAGCATTGCCGTTGGACGGCCGATGGCATCCATCATCGAACCGTCTCAACCATGGTGGCAAACAGGAGTCATTGTCGTATTCTTCTTGGGTGTATTCATTGTTGCGGGGCGAATCGTTTGGTCTGTCACTCAGGTAGTTCGTCTCATCATGCACAGCGAGCGCCACCCCCAGGACGATGGCATCGTCATCGCCGTTACCGACAAACAGGTGGCACCCTTCAGTTGGATGCGATACATTGTGCTCAACGCTTCAGATTTCGAACTTCAAGACCCCGCCATCATGGCCCATGAACGAGGCCACATACGCTATCGGCACTCGCTCGACGTGCTCCTCGTTGACACACTCACCGCGCTGCAATGGTTCAACCCCGCGATATGGATGCTCCGCCAAGACCTGCGGGCCATCCATGAGTACGAGGCTGATGCTGCAGTTCTCTCTCAAGGCATCAATATGCGTCAGTATCTTTATCTACTTATCCAAAAAGCCGCTGTCAATGGTGGGTACTCCATAGCCAACGGCATTACTCACAGTACCCTCAAAAACCGCATAAACATGATGCTTAACAATAAGAAATCCAATGGTATGAGTTGGTTGAAACTGCTTGCTCTCCTGCCCATTATGGGGACATTCCTGGCACTCAATGCAGAGACCGTCACCGATTATGTCTACCAACAGCCTCAAAAGAAAATCGTAAAGAAGGGCCGGAAAGCCGGAAAGGTGAATGTGAGTGGAAAGACCATCGAAGTGAAAGCCGACACGGCGGTTAGTACTGCACCCATCACCATCAAAATAATGGATGATATGAAGGGCAATGTGGCAAATCCTCTCGTCGTTATCGACGGCAAGCACTCAACCATAGAGGAAGTACAGAAACTCGACCCTGAAACCATCGACCATATCGATGTCTTGAAAGACAAGGCTTCTCTCGAGGTGTTTGGTGAGGAAGGAAAGAACGGGGTCGTCATCATCACAACCAAGAACGCGGCACGCGAGCCCGTTAACTATAAGGCTACGGCGACGTGGCAGCCATCTTCTACAGCCACATCAGATGACATCGTTTCTTCTGAAGTGGACATCGAAACCGAAACCAACGACTCAGAAGCCTTCGACGTGGTGGAAAAAATGCCAGAGTATCCTGGCGGCATAGAAGGTTTGATGAAGTTCCTCCAAGAGAACATCCACTATCCTGAAACAGCCTCAAAAGCAGGTATTCAGGGAAGGGTCCTTGTCAATTTCATCGTAGAGAGTGATGGCAGGATCAGCAATATCCATGTTGTTCGAAAAGTCAACGATGACCTTGACGCCGAGGCTGTCCGCGTGGTCGGTGCCATGCCAAAATGGACTCCAGGAATGCAGAAAGGTAAAGCCGTGCGTGTGAAATACACGTTGCCCATCTCATTCCGTCTGAACAAACCAACCCCTCAGGAGTAATGGTTTTCGAAAAATGACAGCACCGTCTGTTTCTGAGAACTCTTAACCTAAGTCAAGACTTTCATGCTCAGCGACCTTTTTCAAGGCTTCGCTGAGTTTTTTTGTGCGACTTTTTGTAATTTTACCGCGAAAATACCTAAAATGTCAGAACATTCCTTGAAGCGCCAACTGAAGGTGCTCACTGTCCCGGTGTTCATCGAGATTGCTCTCGTCATGATGTTGGGAGCCGTAGATACAGTGATGCTGAGTCGATACAGCGACAACAGCGTTGCTGCCGTAGGTCTTGACAACCAACTGATCTCGCTCGTCTTCCTCGTCTATCAGTTTTTCTCGATGGGAGCAGCCATCCTCTGTGCCCAGTACATCGGAGCAGGGTTGCGCAAGCGACTGGTGCAGGTGGTGGGCATGGCCCTGGTGGTGAACCTGCTGGTTGGCCTGTCGGTCAGTGCCTTGCTTTTCTTCTATGCCGAGGAATTGCTGCAGTTGATGGGTCTGCGCCCCGAATTGATGGGAGACGGACTGGTGTACCTGCGGCTGACGGGTGCCTTTTCGTTCTTTCAGGCCCTGTCGCTCACTTTCTCCGCCTCTTTGCGCAGTGCCGACAAGGTATTTTATCCGATGGTGGTGACGGGCATCGTCAATGTGGTCAACATGGTGGGCAACTATGCACTGATTTTCGGACATTGGGGTTGTCCGCGGTTGGGGGGCGAGGGTGCCGCCATCGCTACAGCTGGCAGCCGCGCCATTGCCATGGTGCTGCTGGCCGCCATTCATTTCAAGGTGCATATTCCTCGCTTTCCGCTATCCTATTTCCGTCCCATGCCTTGGCATGAACTCAAAAACCTGCTCCACATCGGTATCCCTGCCATGAGCGAGAACATCTCTTACCGTCTCTCGCAGGTCGCCATCACATTTTTCATCAACCAGATCAGCAACGAGGCCCTGGCTGCACGCACCTATTGCCACAACATGATCATGTTTGTCTATCTGTTCTGCGTGAGCATCACTCAGGGCGGCGACATCCTTGTGGGACACCTTGTGGGACAGCGCAGGCACCAGGCCGCCTACGTCCTCGGCAATTACTTCTTCCGCTGGTCGATGATCATCACCATCACCGGTTCGGTGATTCTCGCGCTGACAGGACGGTACATACTCGAAGCCTTCACCGACAACACAGAAATCATCACTATGGGTGTCTGGGTGCTTTTCATTGACATCTTCCTTGAGGTAGGCCGCACGTCCAACATCTTCGCCGGCAGCACATTGCGAGCCACAGGCGATGCTGTCTATCCTTTCATCATCGGTGTCATCTTTCAGTGGAGCGTTGCCGTCGGTGTGAGCTATGTCATCGGCATTCCCCTTGGCTTTGGTCTCGTGGGCATGTGGGTTGGCTTTGCCCTCGATGAAAACATCCGTGGCGTCATCCTCCTGCATCGGTGGAAGTCAGGCAAATGGCGCACAAAAGGCTTTGTGAAAGAGGTTTAAGAAAGCCGACAAAGTAAAAAATGTTTCGTTTTTTGACGCAGCGAAGCTTTTTTTTTGTCATTTCCCGAAATATTGATTACTTTTGTACCATCATCCACCAATTATTGAAACTCTTATGAAGAAAACGCTTTCACTTCTTGTCATTTTGACTTGTTTGGCCATCCCCGCCATGGGATCCAGTTTTTATGATATCAAAAAGATGGTTGTTGGCAATGAATCCCTCCGTTACAGCCAACCGGCCACCCAATGGCTGGAGGCATTGCCCATTGGCAACTCCCATCTGGGAGCGATGGTGTATGGAGGCACGGATGTGGAGCGGATACAACTCAATGAGGAGACCTTCTGGTCGGGTTCTCCACACAATAACGACAGCAAGGAGGCGAAGGCATACCTGCAGCAGGTGCGCGACTCTATCTTTGCCGGAAAAGAGGAAGTGGCTGCCAGTCTCATCGACAAGCATTTCATTCCGGGACCTCATGGGATGAAATACCTTACGCTAGGTGATGTGAGGATTGACTTTGATGACAAGACGGAACCGCAGGATTACAAACGTTGGCTCAGCCTTTGGAATGCTCTTTCTGGGGTATCTTACACGAAAGGCGATGTGAAATATACGCATGAGACGTTTGCCTCGATGGACAAGAATGCCATCGTCGTTCGCATAACTGCAAGCAAGAAGGGAGCATTGGCATTCAGCGTAGGACACCAATGTGAGTTGCAGACACGGCACAAGGTGGAAAACCATTGCCTGATCGCTGAGGTGGATGGTGTGGACCATGAAGGTATCAAGGCAGGACTGAAAGCGGAGTGCCGCATCTTGGTGAAAACCGACGGACAGGTGAGCGATGAGGCTGACCAGGTGAGGGTAGCCAATGCATCGGAAGCCATACTGTATATTGTGGCTGCCACCAATTTTGTCAATTACCACGACACCTCGGGCAATGCCACAGAGCGCAATATTCAGTCGCTTGCCAGCGTGACGGGAACAAAATACAAAAAACTGCTGGCGAATCATATCAGTAAGTACCAGGAGCAGTTCCGCCGTGTGAACCTCTATTTGGGTCCTGGCAACGCGATGGACACCGACAAGCGTGTGGCTAACTTTGCTGGAAGCAACGATATGGGACTTGTGGAACTGATGTTCCAATACGGGCGCTATTTGCTCATCTGCTCATCGCAGCCGGGCGGTCAGCCAGCCAATCTCCAAGGTGTGTGGAACAGCAGCGTGAATGCCCCGTGGGATAGCAAATACACCATCAATATCAATGCGGAGATGAACTACTGGATTGCTGATGTGGGCAACATCGGTGAGACGCAGATGCCACTGTTCGACATGATTCGTGACCTCAGCGTGACAGGTAAGAAGACCGCTCAGGATATGTATGGATGTCGAGGATGGGTAGCGCACCACAACACTGACTTGTGGCGTATCGCAGGAGTAGTGGATGGCGCGCCATGGGGCATGTTCCCCAATGGCGGGGCTTGGCTGACGACGCACATCTGGCAGCATTATCTCTTCACAGGCGACAAGGCGTTCCTCCGCGAGTGGTATCCCATCATGAAGGGCGCGGCCGATTTCTATCTCGACTACATGCAGGTGCATCCGCAGTATGGATGGCTCGTGGTGGTGCCCTCGGTGTCTCCGGAGCATGGTCCGATGGGCAAGCGCACACCGGTCACCGCTGGTTGCACCATGGACAATCAAATAGTGTTTGACGCACTCAACAACACTCTTTTGGCAGCGGGTATCCTCGGCGAGGATGCCGCTTACCAGAGTCAACTGAGGAAAACCATCGCCCAACTGCCGCCGATGCAGATTGGACGCCACGGACAGCTGCAGGAGTGGTTGCAAGATGGTGATGACCCCCGCGACCAACATCGTCATATCTCACATCTCTACGGACTCTATCCCTCCAACCAGATTTCTCCCTACAGCCATCCTGACTTGTTCACGGCGGCTGCCAACACGCTCAATCAGCGCGGTGATATGGCAACGGGATGGAGCCTGGGATGGAAAATCAATTTCTGGGCTCGTATGCTGGATGGTGACCATGCTTTCAAAATCATCTCCAACATGCTTCACCTCCTGCCCAATGACAGGGCCGCACGCCAATATCCTGACGGACGAACATATCCCAACCTCTTTGATGCCCATCCGCCATTCCAGATTGACGGCAACTTTGGCTTCGCGGCTGGTGTCGCCGAGATGCTCGTGCAGAGTCACGACGGTGCCGTGCATCTGCTTCCAGCCCTTCCGTCGGCATGGTCAAATGGCAGTTTCCAGGGTATGAAGGCACGTGGAGGTTTTGAGGTATCTGTGGCATGGAGCAATGGCTCCATCACCACGGCAAGCGTGAAATCTACTATTGGTGGCACTCTCCGTCTCCGCTCCTACGTTCCGCTGAAAGGCAAGGGACTGCGTGAAGCAAAAGGAAACTGCAGCAATCCTCTGCTGCAGTCTCCTGATATCAAATCGCCGCTGAAGTCAGCGGAACTGAAGGACTTCTCTGTTCTGCCTCTGCGCAAGGTCTATGAATACGACATTGACACCAAGGCAGGAAAAACCTACTTCTTTACTGGAAATCTCTGATTCTCACTTCGATGCCTGAGCCTTCAAGGGCTTCCTTCATCGCTTCGGGGTCGGTATCTCCGAAGTGGTAGGGATAGAGCACGCGTGGCTTCACCATGTCGGCAGCATGGCGCAACTGCTCGGGGGTCATTGTGTAGGGTTGGTTGCAGGGCATGAAAGCCACGTCGATGTCTTTCACATCAGCCATTTCCTCAATGTCCTCCGTGTCGCCGGCGATGTAGATGCGCAGACCGTCTGCCACGAGGATGAAGCCGTTGTCGCGTCCTTTGGGGTGGAATTGTGTGTGGCCGGGGGTGGTGTTGTAGGCGGGAACGGCATATATCATCAGGTCGTCGGCGAGACGAAGGCTGTCGCCGTTGGCCATTACTTTACCTGCTCCCAAAGCTTCTGCTGAACTGGCGTTGGTCACGATGACGGTAGAATCCTTGCTGAGGTCAGCCACTGCCTGTGTGTCGAGGTGGTCATAATGGTCATGTGTGATGAGAATGAAATCGGCTTTCGGCCATTGTGTGTAGTCGGTCTCGGGTAGTGCTCCATCTATGACAGGATCTACCTGGATGATGCGCCCGTCGAAGTTGATCTCCATGCTCGCATGTTTGATGGGCGTGAATTTGACGGTCTTACCGTTTTTTGTCTTAAAAGTATCCATATCGTTAGAATTGAGGTTATTGTT
>CAMZHP010000187.1 GCA_947306845.1 uncultured Prevotellaceae bacterium | reverse complement strand
GCAGAGAAGAACCTGCTCACCGTGAAACTCGCCAGCATCAAGTATTACGACGGACTGCCCACCACAGGTGATGAGACTGGCCGTGCCTTCCGTGATGTGGAACTGGAGAAGAAACTTCTCGTCGAGGCCCAGAAGATCGGACTCGGCGCACAGTTTGGCGGCAAGCACTTGGCACACGATATTCGTGTCGTCAGACTTCCTCGCCACGGAGCTTCCTGTCCCATCGGCATGGGTGTTTCCTGCTCAGCCGACCGCAATATCAAGGCAAAGATCAACGCTGATGGTATCTGGTTGGAGAAGATGGATGACAACCCCACCGAGCTCATCCCCGAGGAGTATCGCAATCCCGGTGAGGGCGGTCAGGGCATCGTTATCGACCTCGACAAGGGCATCGACGCCGTCAGGGCCGAACTGACCAAGTACCCCGTCTCCACACGCGTCAATCTCAAGGGCACCATCATCGTGGCACGTGACATCGCCCATGCCAAGTTGAAGGCCCGTCTGGATGCTGGAGAAGAGATGCCGGCTTATTTCAAAGATCATCCCATCCTCTATGCAGGTCCGGCCAAGACACCGGAGGGCTATCCTTGTGGCTCAATGGGTCCTACCACCGCCAATCGCATGGATCCCTACGTGGATGAGTTCCAAGACCATGGCGCATCACTTGTCATGATAGCCAAGGGCAACCGTGGGCAAGTCGTTACCGATGCCTGCCAGAAGCATGGCGGATTCTATCTCGGTTCTATCGGAGGCGTGGCAGCTGTGCTCTCGCAGTCGAGCATCCGCTCCATCGAATGTGTGGAGTATCCCGAACTAGGCATGGAGGCTATCTGGAAGATTGAGGTGGAGGACTTCCCGGCATTCATCCTTGTTGATGACAAGGGGAATGACTTCTTCAAGCAGTTGAAACCCTGGACGCCCTGCGCCAAATAGGAAGCGTTCAAGAGAATAATTACAATCCGGGCCATCCAACTCTTGGGGTGGTCCGGATTGTTGCCTTTTGAGCGAGCCCTTCTTTTGGGATGCTCACAATGAAATAGGAGGGCAGCCCAAGAATAGACCACCCTCCAGAAATAATCCTATCCGACGTAGGATTATCTACCAAAAAAATCAATTTGCAATCTTTGGCTCCTTAAGGATGTGGTGTCAAACCTTATTGGCAGTTGCAATGGATGAATCTGCTGTTTGCCGTTGCTAAGGATGAGCCATCCAGAAACACAAAGAAGGTCAAAATCAACCTTTATTTCGGTTTTTGTGACCTTTAACACGGCAAATATAGTGTTTTTTTTGACAGGTTGTACTCCTGATGCCGATTATTTAACATTAATTACATATTCTGTTTCTGTAAAGATAAATCACTGTTTTGTAGTGTCATAGCGACACTTTTGGATACTGAATAAAATTGACGGATGTTGGAAATGTCCTTTTGTCTTCCCTCTGTAATAAACTGTCTGAACGTGTCCAGCAAGTCGAGCTGTGACAACGCGGCGTTGTGGGTTTGCTGCTCATAGAGGGTGCCACTTACGCCGACTTTCTGCTGCTTGCCTTGCAAGACACCTGTCACTCCTGAGATGTCCTCCATGAAACTCAGTTGGGTTTGGAGCAGTTCGTTGATGCCGATATTGACAGCATTAGCGGAGATTTGCTGGGGCATCTGGGCTCCGTTGCGTGTCTTCACGGCAATGACCCCGTTGAACCGAGCCCATTCATCAGCGACATCAGCGAGCGTGTAACCTTCGGGAATGCTTTCCTCCGGCACCAGGAGCACGCCTTTTGCCGATGACCGCATCACCCAGTCGTATAGCGTGATGAGCCGGTTGGCGTATCGTTGCTGGTCGATGACATCTGCCACGAACGAGTGAATCTCTCCATCGATAAAAGGATAGGCTTTGAAGACATACGGGTGACCGCCATGCTGATAGGGCGAGATTCCTTCAGACAGCACATCGCCGAATGGTGACAGATACGCATAATGCCATTCATCCGATACTGTCCACAACATGTCGTATGAAGCCTCCATCCCTTCCTCAGCCACGAGTGCGTCTATCCATTGGAGATGTCCGCCCTTCCGGTCATGGCAGAGGTACCCTGGCCGGCGCACACGGTGCCATATTTCGATTACACGGCACAGGTAGGGGGAGGAAGGGAAGAAGAAATCTGTCGGTCCGTGTGGCTGTCCCCATTCCTCCAGCAGGCCGTGCACGCGCTCATGATAGTCGGTGGCGGCATAGATGGCCGTCAGCATCCGTACATCTGAGGAGCTGTGCGCAAACGCCTCGCAGACCGCATCAAAGCGCATGTCGTGAATCTCACCGATGCATTCCACATCCCATCCCCTGCAGTCGCTCATGTCGGAATTGACAAAGAAATGGTCGGCTGGCACATTGTCTGTCCAGCAACCTCGGCGGCCATGTCTGAGGCCGCCTGTCTTGCGCTGTACCGCCAGTCCGGAGATGAGAAACTCCTCCAGCATCCGAATGTCGAGTTCATCAGCATAGTTCTCGCGCCTGACTGCCTCGAGCAACGCCGCTATCTCTCTCTTTGATTCTGTCGGTACTTCTGTGTACAACGCTTCTTTCTCCTCTGCCTTTCCTTGTTTTTCCTGAGCTCGGTAGAGGCCTAGCACTTGTTTCACCAATCGACGGATAAGATTGTTCTTCAAGGGCTCACTGCCCTGACTGCGAATGTAATTCTCCTCGCGTATCAGATGACCGTCAACCATCACTGGGTCGCTCCACTGGTCGCCATAGCAATATCGCTTGCAACGATTGCGGGTTTGGCGGAATGACCCCATGCGGTCCCAATAACTCCTCGCCTCGGAAAGCAAGGCCATTTCCTTTCTTTTTTCGTCCATTTTTTTCTTCATTTTTTTTGAAATCATGCACAAAGATATGGACTCATCTTTTGAATGAAATGTCATTTTAACCTTGACTGTTGAAAGGAAAAAGTGTCATTTTACAACAAAGACGTTCTAAAGCATTGTTTTAATTGATAACATTTTGTTAGTAAAAGATTTACAAATAAATAATTTAGTCGCTTATAAGTTTACATTTCATTGTTTTTAACAAATTTTTTCAATGATTTATATGCTTTTATCATTATTTTTGCAACCAACATACAGCGTTTAAGCTAACTGTTTTTGGCATTCTAATTTTCACAATTTAATTTTTTGAGATTTGGTACACATTGGACAACTTATTAAACAGACATTGAAGCAAAGGCGCAAATCGGTGGTATGGTTTGCCGGCGAATTATCTTGCAGCCGTACTAACGTGTACAAGATATTCTCAAAACAATCCATCGACACAGGCGACCTTTTCAGGATCTCCCGTATTCTCGAATATGATTTCTTTGAAGTTCTTAGCAAAGACTTGCAAAATAAATCCTAATAAGAGAAGAAATGAGCTATCTCAGGCATCCTTGCTAAAGGGGTGCCTGATTTTTTTTCCAAAAAAGTTGCTTTTGTGATGATGTTTTTGTACTTTTGCGAATTGAAAACAAATTGATTGGAAATCATGTTCTTACGAAAACTGACCACGATCACCGTGGCGGCATTGCTCTTGATGGGATGTGGCAAGCAATCCGTCATGGTTTCTGAGGTGGACTTCAACGACGAGAAAGTGTATGTGGATGGCCATCTTTTCACGGGCACTGTATGGAGTGACGATAAGTCCGCCTGGCAGCTGACCGCCAATGATGGCATCCCAACGGCAGTCACTTTCTATCACAGCGGGGGAGGAGAGGCCTATGTCATGGCTTCGCCCGCCGACACTGTGGATATTCGCACTTTCGACGAGGAAGGCAATCTCATCCCGGTTGATACATTCGCAGAAAGGTATAAGGATGTGGCGGCACAGATCCCCGCACTGTTGAAGCGCATCAAAGGCAACGACAACTCAACCCGACCCTGATATGAAAAAGGCATTCATCATCATTACTATCCTTATCCTTGCGGCAGCAGGCACAGGTTATTATTTCTATGACAAGCATGAGAAGCAGGTGGCCCATGAGCGTTTCGTCAGAGACTCGTTGCGTCATGCGCGTGAGTTGGAGAATGCCCGGATAGCTGCTATGGAGAAGGCTCACCGTGACTCTATCGCAGCTTATGAGAAGACACACTCACCCGATGTCATCAAGGCAATGGCGGAGAAGCTCATCGCTGAGGAAGTCATGAGCGGACGCAATCATATCGGTGGAAAGAATTGGTCGGAGCGAATAAATATCCTCAGGGAACAATGTGACAATGTGGTGGCCTACGACACGACAGGTATTGACACTATCTACAGGTCGTTCAACTTCAAGGGGCTCATGGGCGAGGACATCCATGTCCGCTCAGACAGTGTCATGCGGGTCTATTACATATCACCCGATTCCGCATACGTCGATGTGCATTTTGATATCGGAGAGGAGTATCCCAAAGGACAAACCGTCACCTTCAAACTGGTGTTTGAAGAAGAGAAATGGCTCATCGATGACTTCACCTTCATGTATGATGACGGAGAATTCGTCAGGGAGACAGAGGAGATGAGATGGTTTATCGGAAGATACGGGAATATTAAGGAAGAGGAAGAAGATGATGAGGTGAAAAAACAATAAGGTTGTGAGGTGACATCTTGTTTACCTCACAACCTTTAAATGGTGTGCCTCATTTTCAAAAATAACGAGGGAAGCTTAATTTTTTACTACAAGCACTTCTGCCGGACGGAGAAGCTTTTCCTTGCGGTAGAAGCCGTCGCGCTTGATGCTTGCCACGCTGCCTTCCGGCTTCTCATTGTCGGTCACAGTGCCCACAATCTTACCCTTCGCAGCATCAAATTCCCCATTGGGAAACTCAATCTTGCGGACACCATACGACTCCAGCACTTCCAGCAACTTGGTCTTGGCTGTAAGCATGCGGGCGATGGCACTGGTGGAAATCTTGCTCTGGTCGAGGCCGCGCTCATGGATGGTAGCCTCAGCCCACTCAAACGACTCCAGCACTTGAAGGAAATTCTTGCAAATCTCGCCCACTTGGCTGTCACTTGACTGCTCCTGGGTCGATATCCAATCATTCAGACGGATGTTTTCCTCATAAAGCCGCTTGATGCCTTCTCTTATATCGTCAAATTTACTCATAAAACTTTTCCTTTTCTTGTTTCTGCAAATTTATTTCACAACAAGTTCCTCACCAATCTCAAGAGGGTCGGTGACTTTACGGCCATTCAGCTTGGCAATCTCCGCATCACTGACCTTGCCCTTGTAGAGCTTGTTGGAGATCCTCCACAGCGTGTCACCTTTCTTCACCACATAGTATTTCTTGCCGTTCTTCACCGTCACCAGATCATTGGGAGCAGTGATACCATCATCAGCAGACTGGGCTGTGGCACTGTCTTTTTGGGTTTCAGCAACCGGCTGCGACTGTTCCTTCGTGTCTGCGCTGGCAGTCTGAACAGCCAACTCTGATGACATGGGATGGCCAGAAATACGCTCCTGGAGCGATGCTATGGAGTCCTCAAGCTGGGCTATACGCTGGGCATCAGCGGTGGGAGCACCTCCTTTGGTGAAATACAATAGGGCGAAAACCACAGCGGCCAGCAAACTCAGCAAGGCAACGGGCTTCCATACCGACGATTTGGCCTTGCTGTCATGCTCTATGCTGTCAAGAAGGCGGAACAAGCGAAGGTCACTACCGCATTCTGGACATCTCACTTCACCCCGATGGTAGTCGGGGAGGTCTTTGTGCCCGCAGACGGGGCATTTTGTACTGTCAACCATTATTTCTATCAATTATTGGGCAAAATAAACTGCCATTTCCAAAAATCGCGGTAAAATTAATAAAAAAAATCCAAACTCGCACAAATTTGTGCAAGAAAAGTTTTGATTTTCAAAAAAATAGGAAATCTTTTGCCCCTATCCTTTCGTAAGGGCAATTTCTATCACCGTCACAATGAATCAATTCTTGTCAAAGCGCATGGCCTCATCTATTTCCTCATCCTCCATCCAAACAGAATACCTGGAGAATGTGGTGCTGTTACCGAATGACGGGTCTTTGAGAGTACCACCCCATATAGGCAATCCCCCAAAGCCACCCAGTTTGTCTCCGGTGGGCTTTTCTAAACCAGATGCCATGAAATGTCCCTCCCATTGAGGTACAATATCGATGTCTGTTATCGGTTTCTGATAGATTTTCATTCTCTTGTTGTTAATAGTGTGAATAAGATGTGAAATAGTGATATTTGGCTTCCTTTCCCGACATTCCCATGCCGCTGGAACCTCTAAGAATGCATCAGGATATCCTGACGATGATATACATTACGTGGCAAAAGTACACATTTGTTGTCAAACGCCCAAAGAAAAAGGAAAATAAAAAAGCGAAAAAGGTGGATTTTGTTCATTTTTCCACCTTTTTTCAACATTTGCAGTCGATAATTGTCATTTTTTATGGCTTTTGGCCGTTGGCTTTTCCTGTGCTGTCGACAACGGCATAGACACTTTTCACATAGCCTTCCTTGCCATGAAAGCGTACATGATACCATTCTCCGGCAGTGCCCAGATAGGTGGCTCCCTCATCTCCTACG
>CAMZHP010000186.1 GCA_947306845.1 uncultured Prevotellaceae bacterium | reverse complement strand
TTCCATTTGCGGCGGAGGTGGCCGAAGTGACAGCCAGCCTGCAGCAGCATATCAAAATTTGTTCTTGACATGATTGTTGTTGATTATAAAATTGTTTACTTTCCTTTTAGTTGTTTCTAACCAGCCAGCGGGTAATCATGGCACATGCCCTCAGCAGGCCTGTGCAGAGTCTCGCCAGTTTGGATGCTAAACAGATTGAAGATACACGGATTAACGCTTGCTGAACTGGAAGCGTGCGCGTGCCTTGGGACGACCCGGCTTCTTGCGCTCCACTGCACGGGAGTCGCGGGTGAGGAAGCCCTGATCCTTGAGTGCCTTCTTGTCCTCAGCGTTGATTTTCACCAGTGCGCGTGCGATGGCGAGCCTCAAAGCCTGGCTCTGGCCTGTGAAACCACCTCCGTCGAGGTTCACCTTGACATCATATTTGTCTGCGACATTGAGCAACTCGAGCGGCTGCTTGACAACATACTGAAGAATGGCCGAGGGGAAATACTCGTTGAGGTCCTTCTTATTGATGGTGATCTTGCCTGTACCATCGCTGACGTAAACACGTGCCACAGCACTCTTACGACGGCCTAATGCATTACATAAATATTCCATTCGTGCGATTATTTATACTGGTTAATATCAATTGCTTTGGGTTTCTGAGCCTCATGCTTGTGCTCAGTGCCCGGATAAACAAAGAGGTTGTCGAGCAGCTTGCGGCCGAGCGAACCTTTGGGAAGCATGCCCTTGACGGCATGACGGATGATACGCTCCGAACCATCCTCGCGCAAGCGGAGCTTGGCGGGAGTCTCAAAGCGCTGACCACCTGGATAGCCAGTATAACGTGTGTAGAGCTTGTCGGTCTCTTTCTTGCCGGTGAAGACCACCTTGTCGGCATTGATGATAATCACGTTGTCGCCACAATCTACGTGGGGAGTGAATGTGGGCTTGTACTTTCCGCGGAGCAATTTAGCCACCTTTGAACAGAGACGTCCAACCACCTGATCGGTAGCATCGATGACGACCCACTCTTTCTGAGCGGTTTCCCTGTTGACGGAAATCGTCTTGTAACTTAAAGTGTTCATTTCTAATGTTAAAATTTCTACTAAAAAACAAGTTTACCTTTTCTTTGTGCGGAGATTCACTAACCGTCGGGCCTGGCCAAAAGCACAACTATTAACACGCCACACTTGGGGGCTCTAAGCATACCCCCTGTAATAATCGGACTGCAAAGGTACACATATTTTTTATATATGGAAGTCTCCCCACCCCTCAAAGAATTGTTGTTTATGAATTTTTAACTGTATTTAACTATCTATTTTGACCAAAAGAGCCATCGAACCTGTCCGACTCGTCGGAATCATCCAAATAATTTGGCTTTTCTCTCGTTTTTACGTAACTTTGCATCCATGACCACCATCAGACGCATTATCATCATCTGGAGCCTCATGCTGCTGGGTATGGCCCCGTTGCCCATGCAGGGACAACCGACTGGCAACTCATCGACCAAGGAGAATGCCGTATCTTCACCCACCGAGGGTGTGATTACCGCCGACTTCGTGGAGGAGAAAGCCATGATGGACGACCTGCTGCAGATGCTCACCAGATTTGGGCAATATATGATGGCAGACTTCCAGCCCTGCGAGGAGCCCAACAGCATCGGCGAGGCATGCGGATGCTTCAAGGGCGAGAGCACCATGGCCAGCAACGAAGCGGGCGTGCGCACCAATGCCGACCTGTCGATGCTGTGTGCCTTCCTGGTCAGATACGCACAACCCGCCGGACTGCAACTGCCCAGGGGCATCACCTGGGAAGACATGAGCGACATCGCCATGAAATCGCTCATCTTCGCCTACTCCACCCACAAGGCCAACAAGTTGATGAAATGCTCAGGCGGCGACTGGTGGGGCAGCACCTCCAAGAAAGACCGCGTATGGGAGAGTTCGCTTTGGGCTATGTCGGTGGCCTACTCCGCCTTCTTCCAATGGCACTTACTGAGCGACAAGCAAAAAGGATACATCCACGCCCTGCTTGAGGCAGAATGCAACTACGAACTAGAGCGCGACATCCCCACAGGCTACAAAGGTGACACCAAGGCTGAGGAGAACGGATGGGAGGTAGATGTGCTCGCTGCCGCCCTCGGACTCTTCCCTGATGACCCCCTGGCCTCAAAATGGTTTGAGCGCCTGCGCCTCTTCGCCATCAACTGTCACAGCCACCCATCCGACTCACTCAACCAGAAGCGCATCGACCAAGAACATGAAGGCACGGTGGCTCAACTCTACAGAGGACAGAACCTCTACGATGATTACACGCTGCAAAACCACGACTACTTCCACACCTCTTATCAGAATGTGGTGATACAAGAACTGGGCGAGGCAGCACTAGCCCTGCACCTGTTCCAAAACGGACTCGGACATGGCGAGCGGTGGAAAACCAACGCCTTGACCCACAACAATCAGGAAGTGACCGATCAGGTGCTCAACTGGCTGGCGCTTACCGACGGCGAGCTGGCCATGCCCAACGGCAACGACTGGAGCATGTTTCTCTATGACCAAATCACAGCCTACTCGTTCATGGCCACTCACATGCGTGACGCCAACGCACTGATGCTGGAAAACCTCGCCTATAAGTACATCAAGGCGCGGCAGACCACCACGCAGGACGGCAGTTGGCTGCTCCGGCCCGACGTGCAGGCACGGCGCATGGGTGTGCAGGGACATCGCGTGATGATGACCTACCTGATGCACCACACATGGAGTACAGCCCAGCTGTCCCCCACCAGATGGGAAGACTTCCGCAATGCGCACAGCGAGGCACGACTGTTGCCCTGCCAGAACATCGTCAGGGCATTCACACCGCATCGGTTCACCACTTTCTCCTGGAGCGAGGGACTGAAGAGCTACACCGGATATATCGCTGACAACAGTGTGGACAAGAACAAAATCATCGTGCCCTACCGCGCCCACAACACGGGAAACATCCTCGGATGGTATGATGTCAAAGACCAAAAGCATGATGCCAAGCCCCTGATCAACGGCAGATACAAGCTGAAAGGCGATGCCTACACCATGTACGGAGAATTGCTCACCAACGGGGGCACCATTGACCACCGTTTCGCCGTTTTCTCCACGTCTGGCAACGCGGTGGGCTATCTCGACCATGTGAGCACACTCGCCGATGTGACCATCAACAAAGAGCTAGGCGGATTGATGGCCATCTCCGTCGATGAACTGACCCGCACGCAACGCACGCTGCACCATGAGAAAGGCACCACGCTCACTAATGGTTCCACCATCCTCACTGCCGACACGGAATGGATGAACGTCGATGATGAGGTGGGTTTTGTGAGCATAGGCACCAGAGGAATGGCGTTCGGCAACCGAGCCAACAACAACAGCATCATGACCGCCAAGTTGTATCCCGCTTACAGCACCGTTGCGAGGACACTCAGCAAAGGCATGCTTGCCGACCGCCGCAATGTCGTTTACTACTGCCATGTGGACGCCAATACCACTCGGAAACTTGCCCAACAGACAGAAAAACTCACCAATCAGTTGCCCGAAGGTTGGAACGGCATCATCGCCACCGACCCCGACCAAACGCAATACCTCATGCTCGCCCATTTCGATGGCGACACCACAGAAGTCACCGTCACCGCCCGTGGCGGCACACTCGGTGCTCCGGTTTTTGAGGACAAGACAACCATCCTCAACGGAACGGCCACAGCCACCTTCCACGCAGCGAAGGAATCCGCCCTGATGCAGACCATCTGCGGCTTCGTGCAAGGCGACGGAATCACAGCCTGTCAGGTGCCTGACGATAACAAAGCGCTATGGTTGAGTGCAGAAAGGCGCCAGGCCGTCACCGTCAACATTCTCTCTGCTGGCCGCGCCTACGGAGGGACTGTCAAGGTCTCCCCCTCCCACCTGACCAAGGTATTCCTGGACAACGGGAAACTGAAGGCATCCAAAGAAAAAAACAAAGAGAAAATACAATGAGAATAGACATCATCACTGTTTTGCCGGAAATGCTTGAGGGCTTTGTCCACGAGTCAATCCTGGCCCGCGCACAGAAAAAGGGACTGGCAGAGATACACCTGCACAACCTGCGTGACTATACCACCGACAAATGGCGCCGCGTGGATGACTATCCCTACGGGGGATTCGCAGGCATGGTGATGCAATGCGAGCCGATTGACAGGGCTATCTCCGCACTCAAGGCCGAGCGCGAATACGATGAGGTCATCTTCACCTCGCCCGACGGAGAGCAGTTCTCCCAACAGGTGGCCAACGACCTGTCGATGCTTGGCAACATCATCATCCTATGCGGACACTACAAAGGCATCGACCAACGCATACGCGACCACTTGATCACCCGTGAGATCTCCATCGGCGACTATGTGCTCACCGGTGGCGAACTGGCCGCAGCCGTCATGGCAGATGCCATCGTGAGACTGGTGCCTGGCGTCATCAGCGATGACCAAAGCGCGCTCTCCGACTGCTTCCAGGACGGTCTGCTCTCCGCTCCCATCTACACCCGTCCCGCAGAGTACAAGGGCTGGCGCGTGCCCGACATCCTGCTCAGCGGCAATGAAGGGAAAATCAAGGACTGGGAAATAGAGCAGAGCCTGGAGCGCACCCGCAAGCTCCGACCAGACTTGCTGAATGAAAAGTGAAAAGTGAAGAGTGAAGAGTGAAGAATTAAGAATTATGATTACTCTTGCTAAGATGGCGGTGTAAGGGTAAGGACGCGATGTATGGAATGAATGAAAGATGAAAAAAAATGTCTTTTTGTTTTGCGTTGCTCTCGGTTTTCATTAACTTTGCTCACTCAAACCTAAACAAATACATTATCTATGTTCAGCAAGGAAACATATATCAGGCGCCGTGAGGAACTGAAAAAATTGGTCGGCAACGGCCTTATCGTTCTTTTCGGCAACAATGAGTCGCCATGCAACTACCCTGCCAACAGCTATTACCCCATGAGGCAGGATTCGTCATTCCTTTATTATTTCGGTCAGAAACGCGACGGACTCGTCGGCGTGATCGACATCGACAACAATGATGAGATTCTCATCGGCGACGACATCGACATAGAGGACATCGTATGGTATGGAAGCGTTGACAGTGTGGCTGACCTTGCCGCTCAAGTGGGCGTAACAAAATCCGCCCCCATGAGTCACCTGAAGGAACTTTGCGACCAGGCAGCCGGACGCACCATCCATTTCCTGCCACCCTACCGTCACGACATCAAGATACAGATCATGGACCTGCTCGGTATCCATCCCAGTAAGCAGAAAGCAGCGGCATCCATGCCGCTCATCCGCGCCGTGGTGAAGATGCGCTCCAAAAAGGAGCCTCAGGAAATAGAGGCGCTGGAGCGAGCTGCGGCCATCGGATACAAGATGCACACCACCGCCATGAGGCTCACCCGACCGGGCGTGACCGAGAAATATGTCGGAGGGCAAATAGACGGCATAGCCAATTCCTACGGCGCCATGGTGAGCTTTGCCACCATATACTCACAACACGGCGAAATCATGCACGGAAATCCATCCACCGCCCTACTTGAGTCGGGACGGCTGGTCATTTGCGACTGTGGCGCCGAGACCATCGACCATTACTGCTCCGACAACACCCGCACCATGCCGGTCAGCGGCAAGTTCTCACAACGGCAGCTGGACATCTATTCCATCGTGGAGGAATGCCACGACTATGTACTGGATGTCGCCAAACCCGGCGTGAAATACATGGACGTACACTTTGCCGTCTGCCGACGGATGACCGAGCGTCTCAAGGAACTCGGACTCATGCGTGGCGACACCGAGGAAGCCGTCAGGGCCGGAGCCCACGCCATGTTCCTCCCTCACGGACTGGGACACATGATGGGCATGGACGTACACGACATGGAAAACCTCGACCAGATCAATGTGGGCTTCGACGAAGAGACCCGACCCAACCTCGAGCAGTTTGGCACCAACTGCCTGCGCATGGGGCGCCGTCTGGAGGAGGGCTTCGTCGTCACCGATGAGCCAGGCATCTACTTTATCCCCGCCCTCATCGATGACTGGCGCGCTTCCGGCCACTGCGCCGAATTCCTCAACTTCGACCTGCTCGACACCTACAAGGACTTCGGTGGCGTGCGCATCGAGGACGACGTGCTCATCACTGCTGACGGTTGCCGCTTCATCGGCAAGGAGCGCATCCCCTACCATCCCAAGGACGTTGAGGAGGCAATGAATAACTGAACGTAGGTAAGAATCCATTTTTAACAAACAATAAAAACAAAGCCTAATGAGAAAAATGTTTTTCATGATGCTGCTGGCCGCCGTGAGCGTCGGTGCCAGCGCACAAGACAAGAAAGCGGACAACAAGCCCGTGTTCACCACTGTGAAAGAAATCCCCATCACCAGCATTAAGGACCAGAACCGGTCGGGCACATGCTGGGCTTACTCCACACTGAGCTACTTTGAGGCAGAGATCCTCAAAGCCACCGGCAAGACCTACGACCTCTGCGAGAGCTTCGTCGCCAACAAGACCTACATGGACCGTGCCATCCAGGTAACACGCCTCCATGGCGACTGCCAGTTCGCCCAGGGCGGCAGTGCCTACGACGTGCTCTACTGTCT
>CAMZHP010000185.1 GCA_947306845.1 uncultured Prevotellaceae bacterium | reverse complement strand
TTGCCGGGAGTATGAGCCAACACATAATCGGCCACAGACACCAATGTGTATTCCTCGCCGAACATCCGTCCGTCCTCACAGATAAATGCCAGACGGTCGACATCGGGATCGACCACGATACCCAGGTCGTAGGCTCCGCTCCGCATCTCCTCCATGATACCTGCAAGATTGCGCTCTAGCGGTTCGGGATTGTGTGCGAAATCACCAGTCGGCTCCGCATTGAGCACCTTGTACTCTACGCCAAGTTTGTCGAGCAGCACAGGAAGGACGACGCCACCGACACTGTTGATGGCATCCACGCATACCTTGAAATGAGATTTTCTCACCGCTTCAGCATCAACGAGAGACAAGGCCATCACAGCCTCCACGTGGCGCTGTCCGAACGATTCGTCGCTGGTGTAATGTCCCAGATGGTCGACATCAGCATACTCAAAATCCTCCTCCTCGGCAAAGGCCAGTACCTGATTGCCATCATCCTTGGTGAGGAATTCCCCTAGATGATTGAGCAATTTGAGCGCATTCCACTGCCTGGGATTGTGGCTGGCTGTGATGATAATGCCTCCAGCTGCCTTTGACATCGTGACCGCCAACTCGGTGGTAGGTGTGGTAGCAAGTCCGATATCCAGCACATCATATCCCATACCTAAAAGCGTGCCGCAGACCACACTTCTCACCATCTCACCAGAGATGCGGGCATCTCTGCCCACAACAATGGTCTGGCTTGAAGATTGCCCCGACCTTCTGATAAAGGTTGCATAAGCCGAAGTGAACTTGACGATATCAAGCGGATTGAGCGTATCGCCGGAAGGTCCGCCGATGGTTCCGCGGATGCCTGAAATAGATTTGATAAGTGTCATAAGAATCAGATTCCTCTTTCGTAAGTTAGTTCATAATAACAGGGGATCACACTGGACAATGCTTGAGA
Organism: uncultured Prevotellaceae bacterium; assembly: GCA_947306845.1. Next base: position 5,702 of record CAMZHP010000185.1, on the reverse strand, counting down.
TGTGCCCTGACTGTGGGGAACAATGAGGTTCACCTTTGCGACCTGATCACCCTCATCCAGCATCCTGCCTATATTCACATAGGACAATGGCACTAGCCATCCTGCAGGCACCGATGTGGTATTGTATGCCGACCGCATCACCCCGCTGATAAATGTGGCAGTGAAAGTGCCAAGTGTATTGGTGACCGTCATTTTGTCGGGAAGGGAGGAATAATAAAGAATATTGTTGGTGAGTTTCAATGAGTCGGTAAGCAGATTATACTCATTGAACCTGCACAATACGTTGACGGACTCTCCGTTTTTGATTCTTTCACCGCATCCTCGCCTCACAATCTGCATGTAAATACCAGTATTCTCGAAAAGCACGAATTCCTTTTTGCTGACATCTGTGATAGTGTCAGTTTTGAAATCGGCCTCGGATTTCACCTTTATTCCCTTAGCTTCAATGAAGTTGCGGATGGCGGTCCTCTCCTTATTTTTTTGGTCTGCATATGTCTCCGTATCGTGACAAGCAGCAAGAAGCAAGGCAGCAAGACATGCCACCATGGCGCATGATAAATATTTCATTTCCTTGTTTTGTTAAGCGCTGCAAAGTTAATACAAATCGGCGTAGTATGAGAATTTGGGGTGTTAATGTTACTGAAAAAACATTTGGGACCTATTATCTGTCCCCACCCACTTGTCTTGGCAAGTCATGATTTTCTATCCGATGATCCCATCGTGAGAAGCGAAAAAGAGAATCGCACGATGTACGATTTGTTCAGCCTCTTCCATCGTGCAAAGCAGTCTTCCTCCAGCAGCATTTTTGTGCCCTCCCCCATTGAAGAATTTCTCGGCCAAGGTATTGCAATAATATTGGTCAACACTGCGCAGACTCACCCAGACTGTATTTTCCCTCTCTGTATCCTCACGCAATGAGATGGAGAGACGCATTCCCTTGATTCTCAATGGCTCATTGACTAGTCCCTCTGCATCACCCTTGATGAAATGGAACTTTTTCATCTCCTCCTTCGTCAGAGTATAATAGCAAGCATGGCTGCCGCCTACCACAACCAATTTCTGGCTCATGATATACCCTCTCATCCGGATGCACCACTCGCTGTAATTGTTGTAGACATTCCTAAAGATCTTGTCTTTGTCAATTTTTTTGGTCAGAAGTTGCCCAATGATGAAATAGATTTCCGGACGTGTGGAATTATAGGTAAATCCTCCAGTATCGGTCATCATTCCCGTATAAAGATGTACGGCTGCCGATTTGGTCATCGCATCAAATCCTCCTAATTGCCAAATGACACGGAAGACCAGCTCGCACGTGCTGCTCAGTTTGGGGAAGGAAACTGACAAATCGGCCTGTACATCCGGTGTCTCATGATGGTCGAAAAGCACCTTTGGGGCTTGTGAAGCATCAAGAGCCTCCTGCATGTCGAGCACTCTCTTCGTGCTATTGAAATCAAGACAGAACACCAGGTCAGCATTGCGGAATGCCTCATCTACCTCTTCTTTATGTTTGTCGTACCTCACAATCCTCTCATTTCCCGGCAACCATTTGAGAAAATCAGGGAATGCGTCGGGTGATACAAGCATGGGATCCTTGCCTTGGCTTCGCAGATACTCCGCCCATCCCATCATCGATCCCAACGCATCCCCATCAGGACTTTTATGACAGCACAAAACGATTCTCTCCGACTGGTCCAACAGTGTTTGCAACTGATTTATTTGCTTGTCGGAGAGCAAGTTAAGATTCGTCATACAAGAGATATTAGAAGAGGTGTTCTGGATAGACCCCCTCATTGACCAATGACTGAATTTTCTCCACCACGCTTGGTCTGTCGGCCGAATAGGTGACGCCAAACCATTTGCTTGTGGTATCAAGCACCTTGACGGTAGCTGTGTTCTCGTTGATAAGCTTGTTGACCATGAGCGGGATAAAGAACTCTGCCTTGAGGTTGGTCATATTCTTCGGATCGCTGAGGAATTCCTTGAAGTAGGCCTCACTGTGCTCAAAATAGTCGGGCGTGAATCCCCACATGTTCATGCTGACAGGCGTGTTGTCCTCCACAGGAATCCAATCACCCTGCTCATCCTTATAGCAGATGGGACCATCGACTCTCATGATTTCGGTCCTTTCTACCACAGTGGTCAGGTTTCCCTTATCATCCTTTGAACAGATGCCACGGGCCACTGTTCCATTCTCCGACAAGGTGTTGCCCACCCTGAAACCCACCATTGCATATTGGTTGGTGCTTCCTTCAGGCAGGTCGGCCAGGAATTTGCCAATGACCATGTAAGCGTCGCGGTTATAGAAATCATCGCAGTTGATAACGCAGAAAGGCTCATGTATTGCTTTTGCCGCCATCATCACAGCATGGTTGGTGCCCCACGGCTTCACCCTACCTTCCGGAGTGGTGAATCCCTCAGGCAGTGAATCAAGGCTTTGGAAAACCAATTCGGCGGGAATATGTCCCTCGTATTTGCTGAGAATCTTCTCTCGGAATTCCTGTTCAAAATCTTTACGGATGACAAAAACAATTTTTCCAAACCCAGCCTTGATGGCATCATAGATGGAATAATCCATGATGGTTTCACCATTGGGGCCCAGACCATCGAGTTGCTTCAGTCCTCCGTATCGGCTGCCCATACCTGCTGCTAATAATAATAATGTTGGTTTCATACCATTCAATTTTTAAATAGTTAATGCGTTTGTCATGCAAAAGTAACAAAAAAAATCAAGGATTCGCCGACAAATCTCTAAATATTTGTTGGTTTGATTGGAAAACATTATCTTTGCTGCCGAATCCACGGCAAATACTGACTAAGAAACAAACAGAGCTCAGATCTAACATATCCACCAACACAAAAGACCAGCCCTAATTTATGGAAATAACATCTACCAACCCCGTAGTTTCTTCATGGCAAGAGAAGATATCTTGCCAGATTGTACGCAAAAACATCCACTTGGACAGAACTCATGTGAAGACATCTGTCAACAGCTATATTTATGCGTTGATAGAGCGAGGAATGGCAAAATTCAAGTTTGACAAATATGAGGTATGTGCACATCCCGGCGAACTGCTGATTTTCCCACCTCACATCTATCCTACCATCTTGGAAAGCAGTGAAGACTATGAGGTGCTATTTCTCATCGTCAGTCAGAGTTTCGTTTACGATTGCCCATTGGCACGCAGCGTATATCAAACCTCTACGTTCTCGCTTCTTCATGACGACAATCCCATCATCAAACTGTCGGAGGAAGCCCATAAATCCATCCACGAGGTGATGGAGCTCATCATACGCCACATCAATTACAACCATAGTTATACCGCAGAGTCTCTCCAAGCACTATATGCTCTTTTGCTGGCAGACATCATGGCAGTCATCGACAAATACAACCATGACAAGAAAATCAGCCAAAGCGCATACCATGTGTTCATAGAATTCAACAAATTGCTCCGACTTAATTTCCGTGAGCACCACGACATCACGTTCTATGCCGATCAGCTAAAGATTTCCTCTCGTTACCTGTCGATGGTGACCAAGCAAATCTCACATGTCACTGTAGCCTCCTACATCAATAGGCATCTGATGCTTGAAGCATGCTGGCTGCTCAAAACCACTGACTACAGCATCCAGTATATCAGCGAATTGCTTCACTTTGCAGACCAAGCATCATTCTCAAAATTCTTCAAGCGCCTGAATGGTCAGAATCCGCTGCATTACCGACACGAGCAAGAGCCCGACACATTAGGGCCTAAATAGAATCAGCTATATTTGTGAGCAGTTCCTTGGTTGATATATCCATTCCGATGGCCCGAAGCTGCTTGCACACTTCAGCAGCCTGCGCGACAGCCTGTTTCCTGAAATCGGCCGCTATGGCTGCCAATGCCTCCAATTCTGTGGCGAAGACTTGTTCCTCACTAATAGGAGTGCGCATGTTTCGAAGTTGGTAGGTAATCTCCCAATATCCTTGTAGTTCCTCTCCCAGGTCGATCCATTCTTTCTCCACACTTCTCACATAGCCAACCCCGGGAATACCGTTGACGGCCACATCACCCGTGACCCACACCCGCTGCCCGATAGCAAATATAGGTTCAGGCTCACTGTATGGATTATCATGGGGTTTTTCCATTATGCCATACTCTTCCCAAAAGCCTTCCAGTAATGAACAGTTACCATCCTTCAATGCATCCAGCTCATCCCTCAGCTGTTGTATTTGCTCTTCTGTGAAATCCCGTCTCCGGAATCCGTGCAGCAGCAACTCTTTCTCCAGCCTTGCTTCCAAATTCATGTCTGTGACTCTTGCATCACCCTCGAATCCTTTCATATCTGCATGATGTTTGATTGTTGTGCAAACTTAGTTAAAAAAAAGCAAATTCACTCGGTTTTTCACACAAAAGCGCTTTCTCTTAGGAAAAAAAGTCTGATTTTGATAAAAAAAGTCTATGCAAGTCTACATTTAAAAAAAATAGTTATACTTTTGCATATTAAGACCTGAAACAGCATTTGAAAAAGACCTAAACACTATGTTAAGTATAGAAAAATACCTCTCAAGCCGCAATCGTCAAGAACGTGAATACTGCTGCTTATGGCTCACAGCTTTTGGTATCCAATCCGTTGTCGGACTGAAGCCCTCAGAGGACTTGATGCCCATCATATCCCGCCATATAAAAGGTGAGACCAACATCCATCGCACACGCGAGGAAGTTCACGATTTCTACCATGCTTATCACCGCGAAAGTGGTGACCACAATATGCATCGCAACGAGGAAGCCGACAAGGTATCTGTACGTACAGTTGAGACATTGTTGTCAGATGACTTTGAATTGAGTCTGCGAAATTTTGCTCAGACACACCGTCATCTGTTTCATGGCATCTACCACAATTCCGGAGAACTTCGGGAAAAGCCATTCAGCAAAAAAGAATGGGTATTAGGTGACACTACCATTCTTTATCCCAGGCCTGACAACCTGGAAGCGCAACTCCTCTATCTGTTTGAAACAGAACGTTGCTTTGACTACTCTCATCTTTCTGACAAGCATAAACTGCAGCATTACAGTCAGTTCATCGCCAGTCTGATGATGCTTAACGCATTTCATCATGCCAACAGCAGAGCAGTTTTTGTGTATGCCCTCAAGTATCTTTTCTCCCGCGGTTATCACTTGCAGAACGGCACTTTTTACAAAGAGGCATGGTATTTCCGCAATGCCATTATACGCGCATGCTATACCAACATGCACCAAGGCATTTATCCTACCACCCAGTACATGGAAATGTTTTTGGGCAATCTATTGCTCAATGAGGATAATGAACTAAAGAATCATCGGATGATGATCAGAGGAGAGTAAAATATCCATAACCCAAGAAACATGCCCTCTGAAACATTTGAACATGAAAAAAGCCAGACCGAAAGTCTGGCTTGTTCTTTAGTCCGATGGAGATTAGAAGAGCTCCAGGGGCTGAGCGGTCTGATCCTTGTCTTTGTCAGGATCACTTACGGTGATGGTAGTGTCCATAATAGAAGCAGCATTCAGCTTCATCACCTTTGTCATCGGCTCTGCATAAATCTTTTTCATAACTGAAAATTTTAGAGTTAATAATAAAAAGTGTTTAAAACAACACAAAGGTAAGCATTATTTTCTTTCCTGTCAAGAAAAATATAGTTTTTTTTCTTATTTAGGCATTTTTACGCCTAATTTAGCTACATA
>CAMZHP010000184.1 GCA_947306845.1 uncultured Prevotellaceae bacterium | reverse complement strand
AATGGTCGGTTTTTGAAATGTTGAATTTTTTTAATCAATTCCCGAAGTCAGGAAAAAAATGAAAAAACGTGATACTTTCATGTCATTGTTTGATACAATTATTCGACTACAAAAAAAAGGCATGGCCCGCAATGATTGCATGGCCATGCCCGTAAGATTTTGTAGAGCCGATAGCTCAGAAGAGCACGTTGACGATGTCTGATTCTGTCCACTCCAGTTCTTCCCTGTCGCAGAGTCCCATCCACCAGAGGCCGACGGTGTTGTACTGGGTGAATTTCTGCCGCATGTACTGGGCGTATTTCACTCGCTCCGACATGGCGGCATGCTTGCCGATGGCACCAAACTCACCAATGATGAACGGCACGCCCAACTCGCTGGAGAAGCGACGCTCTATGCGGGTGAAGATGTCGTCAATCTCCTGCTGGCAAGTGGTGTCAAAGATATAGATGTACCATTGCTGGGAATCCTTGTCATTGGTATCATTGCAGAACCAATAGGGATCGTAGCTGTGTATCGATGCCAGGATGTGGTTGGGATGCTTGTCGTTGGGAATCTGCATTCCGGCCAGTTTGGCAGGAGAGCTTCCGGCACTGTAAGGATTGACAATCAGGTTGCGGTACTCGTTGTTGCCGCCTGTGGCACGCACCTCGTCCACGAAGTCCTGCTCCAACTTGTTGACAGCCGTGTAGCAGGAGGGATCGGCCGGGTCGCCCCATTCGCCCTGTGCGCTCAGGATCTCATTGAATGCCTCAAAGATCAACTTGTCGTCATAGTCACGGAAACGGGTGGCAATCTGGTTCCATATCTTCTTGAACTTGGCGCTGATGGCGTCATAATTCTCCATGTCGGCCCTCAGCCAGCTGTTGGAAGCATCGCCTGAGTCGTGCTGCACATTGAGGATGCAGTAGCAACCGGCGTTGAGCACCATCTGCACCACCTCCTCGACACGGTTCATCCAAGCCTTGCTGATGACGTCGTTGGCATTGCAGTGGATGCCCCATGTCACCGGCACACGGATGACATTGAAGCCCTTCTCCGCAATGAAATCGATGATCTCCTGCGTGGTCTCTGGCTGACCCCACTGGGTCTCGAAGTCATAAGGTGTCTTGTCTTCCGGATCCCACCAAGAGCCGATGGGATTGGAGTCGAGGGTGTTGCCCAGGTTGTAGCCGATGCCCAGTTTCTCAACCAGGGTAAACGCGCTCATGAAGGGGTCGTTGGGGTCGGTGCCCGTACCGTTCTGGTTGATAACCACGGTCTTGCTCAGTGAACCAGATTTCACCGTGAGGGTGGCAGAACGCTTCTCCCCCTCGTTTTTCATCACGTTGAGTTTGGTATAGGAGAACTTGTTGGTGTACCCATATCCTGCGTGAACCTCCAGCTTGCACCAGGTGGTGTCATCCAATTCGGCAGTCCAGGAGCCGTCAGCATTGATGCCCAGAATGGCCGCTCCTCTTCCTATCGAGAAGGAAAGGTCGCTGACGGGAACGGAATCCCTCAAAATCTCCAACTTGGTGGCATTTCCGGTCCGCAAGCCGTTGTCAACTTCCTTTCCGTCTTCATCGCTGCAACTGTAGAGTCCGGTGACGGCCGTGGCCAGCAGCAACATGCCAAGAATATTCTTTATTCTCATAATCGGTAAATTTTAGATGGGTTATTTCTTCTTGTAGAAGATACGCACATTGTCGAGACACACATCGATGAATCCGCGCGAGGTGCCCTGGTTGATGGACTGGAGGCGGAACTGGTTGATTCCCAATGTCACGATATCGGCATAAGAGTGACCTGCAAAGCACGGGATGTTGCTCAGAGGCAGGACGTGACGGTACCACTTGCCCACAGGTGCCTCGCCATTGATGTCGCCGAGGACTGGGCTGAAGTTTCCAAACGCGCCAGCATCATAGTCTGTCCACTCGAAGTTGTCAAACTGATTCTCACTGTTGTCCAGCGGCTGTATCATATACCTGATGTAGCCCGAGAACACGCCATTGTTGTAGTCAGAGTTGTTGTTGTACACCTCCATGGCGAGATACACCTCATCGGCCGAGGCCGTTGCGGGGATGACATCGAACGAGGGCAGTGCGAAAGAGTTGCCGTCCCAGTCCTTGCGGAAATACACCATCTTTCCCCACCATTGCTGTGCCTCGCTCTCCACGGTGATGCGGGCATAGTTGCCCGAACTGGTGAAGGGGGCTGCATCCGGGGTGGCAGTCTCATACGAGGCGTTGGGATCCCATCCGTTGTCGATGGCGTCGCCGTCAAAGCTGGTCAGCAGACAGTTGTAGTTATAGAAGAGGATGGAGGCCTTGCCGCCCGGTGTGGTGACGGTGAGCAGTCCGTCGCCGCCCTGTGAGGGAAGCTGGGACATCTTGAACTGGATGGCATCCTCGCTCTCTGCCACGACAAACTGGTCGGGAGTGAGCGTGACATCGCCGTAGGTGATGGACTCCACCTGCACAAACTCACGTCCTGTAAGCACCACTTCCTCACCGAGAACTGGCATGTCGGATGAGATATCGTTAAGGACAGGCATTCCCGGCACGACGGTGAAATCGATGTAGGTGGTTCCACCGGCACATTCGATGACCAGAGCGCCCTTCTCGTAAGGAAGATTGGGGATAACGACGCCCAACTGCGAGGTGGTCTCATAAGCCTGGGTGCGGCTGTTGATGTGATGGTCGCTCACCACGGTGTTCACACTGGTCGCTTCCACATGGTTGCCGCCGACGGTCTCCCACTTGGTGGTGTCGAGCTGGGCGGCTGTGATGTCTGTGAAATACACCTTTTCGATATCCACGAGGTTGAGGCCGTACACATTAAGCAGGTCACCGGCCTTTCGGGGGTACATGGCCTGGATGCGTGTGATGGAGGGATAGGGAGCCGTCACCTTGAAGGAGTAAACGGCGGTGCCATGTGAGGTCTCCACCCTGATCTCATCTTTCAGGCTGCTGTCGAAAGCGGTGAGCACAAAGCCGTCGTCCTCAGTAGGAATGCTGACGATGACGCTGTGGTCGGTGTTCATCGTGGGGTTGAAATACACCTGCTGGTCGTTGATGAACACTTTCTGCACCTTGCTGAGATTCTGTCCGATGATGGCAATCTGCTGACCAGTTCCAGCCTTGGTGAAAGTGCTGTCCGCCTTGGCCGGATCGCACACGCGCACGGCTGTGATGACCGGAGTGCCCATGCCCTCCTCGTCGTCCTTGCAGGAGGATACAGAGAGCACCATCAGCGCCATCAGTGCCATGACCAGCCAGCCATATCTGTTGTTGAACATATTTCTTTTCATCTTGTCCTGGATTAAATTATTCTTTGCTGAAGTCATAGTCCTGCGGTGGCTGGTTGAAATAAGGATTCTGAATCACATCAGCCTCCGGGTAGGGCATGAAGATGTTGGCCTCGCTCAGCACGATGGGCGCATAGTCGGCCCCCCGTGCATTGGCCAGCGAGTCGAGGTTGTAGGTATAGCCTTGCTTGGCAGTCTTCACGACGGTGTTGTCGCTCTCGCTGGCACGCAGGCAGTCGCTCCAGTAGCAGTGTCCCTCGTTGTCGAAGAAATACCAGTTGTTGGTGCCGGGGAACACGCAGCGGTAGCTCAGTGTGTGGTCTTCGTTCATCAGCACATCGCCGCTGTTGAGCATGAAGGCGCGGTGCTGCTTGTAGTTGAAGAAGTCGAGCATGTACTGGGGCTTCCAGCGATACCAGGTGACCATGTCATACCAGTTGCAGTACTCCATGCAGAACTCGATGCGGCGCTCGCGGATGAGGTCCTCAAAGGTGAACGAGCTCTTGGGAGGCAGTTTGGCGCGGAGACGGGTGGCATTGAAAGCGGCCAGGGCCCGTGCATCGGAGGTCGAACTGCTGTTGCCCAGGAGTGCCTCAGCCTTGATGAGGTAAACATCGGCCAAGCGCATGATGTAGGTGTTGAGCGGTGAGGCTTGCTGTGCCAGGTGTCCGTCGCAGTCGGCCTTGGTGCCCACAACGCCTTTCTTGCACTGCATCCAGTTGGTCTTGTAGGTGTAGCCGCCCTTCTCGCTCCAGATGTAGCTGTAGTAGCGTCCCGGTGTGAAGAAGGTGCCGCGGAGTCGGAACGAGTCGGCGGGTTCCTCATTGTAGTAGTTGATCATATCGACCGAGGCATGGAGGCTGCCGCCCCAGCAGTTGACATCGGTGACATCCGACCAGGCGAGGTCGGAGATGAGGTTATTGCTGGAGGCATACTCACCCAGGAGCGGGTCGGCCCAGCGCATGGCGAGCAGGGTCTCCTCGTTGTCGTTGAACTGCGGGCGGAAGAGGTTCTCGTAGTTGTCGAGCAGTTTGTACTGTCCGCAGTTGATCACCTCGTCGCACAGCGACACCACACGGTTGAGGGTGGCCTCGTCGCGCTGTCCCTTGTTCCATCCGCTCTGTGCGAGCAAAGCCTTGGCGAGCAGGGCCTTGGCCACATAGCGTGAGGGATGGAAGTTGGCCCCGCGCTCGGGGAGCAGTTCGGCGGCACGCTCGAAATCGCGCACGATGAACTTCAGCACGCTCTCCTCAGTGGCGAGCGGGCGCACCGGACGTGACGTAATATCGACATTGTCCTCATAGAGCACCACCTCGCCCCAGCCTCTCAGCAGGTAGAAATAGGCGGTGCCACGCATGAGCATGGCCTCGCCGCGGGCCTGGTTCTTCACGGCCTCGCTCACGTCGCTGGTGGTATAGGTATCCATGTCGTTGATCACCTGATTGGCCATCGACACCACCATGTAGATGGAGGACCAGGCATTGACAATCTCGGTGGTCAGACCGGTAATGGTGAAACGGGCAAACTCACCCTGCAGATAGGGACTCCAGGCGTCATTGGCACGGAAAGAGCCCATGCCCACGATGCCGCGCTCGTTGTAACCGCTCCATGCGTAGTTGTAGAGGGGCTCAAGCGCCTTGATGACCGCATCATCCGTCGAATAGTAGTTGCCTGCCACATAGCCATGCTTGGGTGTGCGGTCGAGGAAATCATCCCCGCAGCTGGTCACCATGAGGGCAACCATCATCAGCACGGCACTTATTGTGATATTGACTTTTCTCATAACTGTTGATGTTGACATTTTGATTTAGAAATTGACCTTGAGTCCGACATTGTAAATCCGGGATGAGGGATAACGGTAGTTGTCGATGCCCTGCAGGATGACACTCTGGCCGATGGAACCCAGTTCCGGGTCGTAGCCATCATAGTTGGAGATGGTGAAGAGGTTCTGCACATTGGCATAGACCTGCACCCAGTCGAGCTGCAGCGGGCGCAACCATTTCTTGGGGAGGTTGTAGGCCAGTGAGAGGGTCTTCAGGCGGATGTAGGTACCATCCTCGATGAAGCGCGAGCTCACGCGGTTGTTGTCGTTCTGACTCTCGCCGCTGACGCTGATGCGCTGTGTCTTAGCTTCCTCTGGATTGAGCACATAGACATTGGATATGTCATTGAGCGAGCCCTCCGGGTCGATCATGCCGATCTTCGCATAGTCGTTGACCAGTTTGAGCTTGTTGCCCCATGCTGTCGGGTTGGAGTGGTTGAGCTTGACGAGGTTGAAGAGGTCGTTGCCCACGCTTCCGTTGAAGAAGAAGGAGAGCTCGAGGTTCTTCCAGCGGATGACATTGTTGATACCGAAGGTGAAATCGGGATTGGGGTCACCAATGTACTTGCGGTCGGCTTCGGTGATCTTGCCGTCGCCGTTGACATCCTCATACATGTAGTCGCCTACCCAGATGCCTCGCTGTGCGATGGGATAGAGGTCGCCGTTGGAGTCGGCGGGACGTGCCACGGGCAGTTTGTTGCCGTTGGCGTCGATCATATACTCCCCGAGTTGGTTTTTCTGATAGAAGTCTTCCTCCTTGGTGAACATGCCGATGACGTTGTAGCCATAGAAGCGTCCCACTGGACCACCAATTTCTGAGAGGGTATAGACCTGTCCTCCGATGCTGCCGGGGATGGAGGCATCGTCTGTATATAATTTAGTGAGTTTGTTTTTGTTGAAAGAGATGGTGGCTCCTGTGCGCCACTCGATGTCGTTTTTGGAGATGTTGACCGTGTTGAGCGTGAACTCAATACCCTTGTTCTGCATGGCGCCCGTGTTGACATAGGGAGCGGAAATGCCCTTCCAGCCCGTGTTGTTCACGACGTAGGTGGGGAGGGTGGCCTGCATGAGCAGGTTGTCGGTCTTCTTGATATAGGCATCGACGATGAACTCGATGCGGTTGTTGAACAGGGAGAGGTCGAGACCCACGTTATAGGCCTTGGTCTCCTCCCATTTCAGGTTGGGGTTGGCGAAGTTGCCGGAGAAGAAACCGGTGCCCCAAGCGGTGGCAGCGCTCTTCATGGCAATGCCGTATGCGTAGCTGCCCGACTGCTGGTTGCCGACGAGGCCCCATCCGAGACGGAGCTTGGCGTTGCGCAGCCATTTGACAGGCTCCATGAATTTCTCCTGTGTGATGCGCCATGCGAGTGCCACGGAGGGGAAGTAGCCCCAGCGGTTGTTCTCACCGAAGCTTGACGAACCGTCGGCACGGATAGTGGCAGTGAGCAGGTAGCGGTCGAGCAGGTTGTAGTTGAAACGGCCGTAGTAAGACTCGATGGCCCAGTCGCCGCCTTGCTCGCTGTTGGTGGCGGTGGAGGCGTCGC
>CAMZHP010000183.1 GCA_947306845.1 uncultured Prevotellaceae bacterium | reverse complement strand
TGAACACCTGGTGCACGGCATCCTTCGCATCGTCGGCATTCTCCACCATCGAGAAGGCCATGCGATACATGTGCGGATAATTGTCCTTGAACAGGTGTTCAAACTCTTGTCTGCTGTAATCCATAAATGGTTGTTTTGCCTTTATTCAACTATAAGACCCTGAAACGACAAAATCAAATACCCCCTATATGCAAAAATTACATTTTTTCTTCTCGAAGATAAGGTTCATGGATAGTACTTGCTTTCTGTATGAGGGGCAGGATTTCCTGCTCGAAAATTCCTCGCTCCACAATTCTGTAATGAGGATGATAGGCATCGCGGTATTCGGGTGAATGGCTGATGGCGTAACGTCCGGCGGCGAGAATGCTGTCAAGGAACTGTTTGTCCTCTTGGTAGTTCTGCAAGTTGAGATTCAATCGGTCCATCTTACTGACCATCTCATGCCATCGGTCGCGCCACGACTCTACCGAGGGACGCTTTTCTGAGTTGGCACTTCGGATAAAGGCATCGAGCAACAGGTCTTCGGTGATGATTCCTTCCTTCACAGTCCTGATACTCACCCGGACATAGTTGCCGTTTGTTCCACATGGCTCGTAATACCAGGGCATGAGGTCGTCGAGCGTGGTGGTATTCAGCTCCTCATCCAGATAGGCCTTCACCCTACCCTTTTCAGCCACCAAATGCTCGGCTCCCATATAGTCTTGAAAACACGATTTATAGATGTCAAGCAAACGTGACTTGGGATAACAATCCAGTTGCCTGTTGACAAACCCTACGATGTCTTGTGCCGAAATTGGCAAAGACATGCAAAAGATAAACAATAAAAATATAACTTTCTTCATACACTTTTCTCTTTGATATATCTCAGTTATCATCCAGAACCAGTCTCAATGTTTTTCATGCCAATGCCCAAATCCATCAGGATAAAGCCGCCATTCAGATCAAACAGGCTTACTTTTTATTTTGAAAAACCTGATAAACTTGCCAAGCCTCCTTTACTTCATCCGGGCCAAAGCGATCTTCAAAGAATGATACTCGGCAGTCTTTGAGGAAAGGAGACCAATTTCCGCATATCTTTCCGTCATAAGCGATAACTGGCTGAAAAATACCACTATTGTTGTGGGCATAGTGTTTATGTTCCGGGGGAAGGACGATATCACGGCTCTTGTAGCTGATAAGATATTCGTCGTAGGGAGGAATCAGAAGGAACTTTCCCTTTCTGAAACCTCGTGTGCGGCAACCATTGGTCAGATAGAATTCCCGTTCATTATATTTTACTTTGCAAATGCTATCACCCAATAGCGAAATGCCCTTGCGGCAGTCACTGAAATTTAGTCCTGACCACCATACAAAATCCTCCAATGTTGCAGGTTGGCGGCTTCGAAAGTATTTATAGGTAAAATGCATCAGAGCTTCGTCTCTGTCCATTTTCTCTTTCTGTTTCACCTTGTTCGAAGCAAGTGCGTAGGTAGCTTTATAAGGAAGCAACTCACCACTACAGAGTGTCCCTGACATTTCCGCCATACGGATATGGTATGATAACCGATGATCATCCATCCTGATATCCTTTCGAGCCAAAGCTTCTACGAAGTCTTCCTTTGTCGCACTTCCCAGATCAGCAGCGGTTTGGGCAAGGATGTCCCTGACAAGATGCAGTTCCTTATCAGGGAGGGATATCTTATTGCTGCTCATCCAACCCCTCGTCACAGCAATGGCTTTGGGTGCGCAGAGGTCAATCATCATCCAGTAGTCATCTGCCGACACCAGTTGCCACGTGCCTCGCATGAGGTGAAGACGGATGATCTTCCCTTTGTCGAATGCCTCTTTGAAAGCTTTATGCGACGGTTTGCGTGTGCGCATCTCCACGCCCCATCTTACCATACGATATTCCTGTGCCTGCATGGCACCCATATAGCTGACAACTTCAGCAGGATTACTGAACTGAGGTGCAGCAAGTTGTTGATTAAGAAGTCGGATAGCTATTGGATTCATACCTTCCATCGTTGCTGATAGCTGTTTCTATCAATTTCCGATTGGGCATATAAAATTTGTAAGCAGCCCTACCCTGGTAGCTTATCAACCATACAGAGAAGGGGCTTCTCACTGCCTTGCCCATTAGGTTTAGAAATTACGGTCCGACTTTAGTCGTCGGAAAAAGCAAGGACCTCAATTTCTACCAGTGCACCTTTTGGCAATGTCTTTACAGCCACAGCAGAACGGGCAGGATAAGGCTCTGCAAAAAACTCAGCATAGACTGCATTCATAGCTGCAAAATCATTCATATCTGCCATGAACACGGTCGTTTTCACTACATGACCCATCGTCAAGCCAGCCTCTTCCAAAATTGCCTTCACGTTAAGCAACGACTGACGTGTCTGTTCCTTGATACCTCCCTCTACGAACTGTCCCGTAGCGGGATCTATGGGTATTTGCCCTGAGGTATAGACGAGATTTCCTACTTGTATAGCCTGGCTGTATGGGCCGATGGCAGCTGGTGCCTTTTTGGTACTTATTACTTTCATATCACTGATTATTTAGTAAAATCTGACGATTTCATCCAATGGCCTATGTTCTGGCCGACTGGGCTCCGATGCTCTATACCCCAGTGAAATAACAGCCATGATTGTCTCATTTTCAGGAATTTCAAACAGTGTTCTGAGGGCATCCGCATCACGCATACCCATAATCAGGGTATCAAATCCCATTGCCCTTGCCTTCAGGATGAGATAGCAGTTGCTCAGACCGTTATCGTATGCTCCCCAGCCGTCGCCCACTTCATTGGCCTGGCCTCCTTGGAAGAAACCCGATTTTCCCTTCTCAAAGGTAGAGACAATCAGCACCGGAGCATCCTTGATACGTTCTTTGTTACCACCTACCATGTCTTGCACGGCAGCCAGTTTCTCTTCGCTGATCGCGACATAATACTTTGTTGGTTGCTGATTTGCCCATGAAGGAGTCTCCTGGACATCTTTTATCAGCTCACGGACCTCTGCCTCTGAGATTTTCTTCGAGGCATCGTAGCTACGAACACTTCTCCTGGAGGACAGCACTTCGTCGAATGACGTTGAATTACTTGCAGGCTCGTTATTACGAGAACATCCTGCCAATGTCAGCAGAGCAATGGCTGCGCCAATTAAAAAATTTTTACCCATTTTGTTATTCTCCAATTATTGTTACTACCAAATATCTTGTTCCGCCATGGTTTCTGAACTCACAAAAGTAGATTCCCTGCCAGGTTCCCAAATTCAAGCGTCCATTTGTTATGGGGATGCTCAGGCTCACACCGCTTAGTGTTGACTTCGCATGGGCAGGCATGTCATCAGCACCCTCCAGTGTATGTTCGTATTCAGGACGGTTTTCCGGCACCAGGCGGTTGAAAATGGTTTCCATATCTACCCGAACATCTGGATCAGCATTCTCATTGATGCTCAGTCCACAACTTGTATGTTTGCAGAATATGTTCACGATTCCCTTTTGTGGCAATTTGGGCAATTGGCGAAGAATCTCATTGGTCACCAGATGAACCCCCCGGGACATGGGTTTTAGGGATATCTCAATTTGCTGAATCATAAGTAAATAAGCATAAATATCTATAACCATTTTTCTCGTCCAACCATGCTGAAGTCATTACAAACAGAGTCATCAGCAAAGCTATCAGTTTTATCATGGTCAATGAAGGAATTGTTAGTTATGCAAAAATATGAAATAAACGTCATTCTTCCAAATTTAATCAAAAAAATGACAACATGGTGCAACGAGTTTCTTTTTCTACTCAATGTTGCCCATGTTGTCATTTGTCGCAGAGGTTGTGGTTCAGTCAGCAAGTAAAGTCAAATCCATTTTGGGGGATCATTGTCGACTGACTGACAATACCGCTCCTCTATTGTTGGGTGATGCGGACGTCGCTGACGGTCACGGAGCCACCATAGTTGTTGATGCTCCAGCAGTTTTTCTGAATGCCGTAGATGCGTTGGGTATAGGCACAGACATCGTTGATGTACATCACAACGACGGAATTGTCGGTGTAAATGTCAATGTGGTACTTGTTGTCTGCCGGACGCTGGAAATTGTAGCCGTCGATGCCCTCGATGAAGCCCTTGCCTGCTGACCCTTCCTGCTCGAAATTCACCTTGCGGGTGTTTTCGTTCTCGGGATTCACCACCATGGTGTAGTATTTCTCAGAGTCAGTGCCACGGACGAAGGAGATGCCGAACTTGTCCCAATTGTTGGATGTGGTGACATCAAAAGAGAGGTGGTTGGCGGTGCCGAGGCGAGAGAAGAGTACGAAGGCATTGTCGCCGTTGAGGGTCACGGCGCCGGTCACACTTCCGCTTGCAGCGCTACTGCCGTTGCTTGCCATGATAGCGACAGACTGCTCCTTATTGTATTTGGCAGCCATGGCAGGCACTGCACCGAGAGTGAGGGTGCCATCGGCGTGCTGGATGAGTTTGTGGCAGACCAAAGCGCCCGACCAGGCTGGTTCGCCATCAGCACCGACGTTGATGTTGCGGTCATGGATGGTGGTGCCCACACGGTAGGGACACCAGCCCCAGATGTAGCGTTCCTGACCGTTGGAGGCTGTCTTGGCGGCATAGAAGGCACGGCTGTCGAGCACGCCCTCATGGCCATCCTTGGGCCAATTGGCTCCTGGGTCGCCGAAACAGGCCTTCAGTCCCTCAAACGAGGTGGCCATCATGTATTTCACCTTGCGGCTCCAAGGGGCACGGTAGCCCTCGCTGTAGATCATGTACCAATAGTTACCCATCTTGAAGATGTCGGGGCACTCGCACATTCGGTCCCATACCATGTTGAACGAGCCGACGTGTTCCCAAGTCTTGAGGTCGGATGATTTGAAATCGGCGAACTTGAGGTTGGAGGAGATGACCATGTGCCAGAGGCCGTCATCTGCCTTGAACACCTGCGGGTCGCGGAAGTCTGTGGCGGCATAGTTGTAGTCAGTACCCTTCAATACCCAGTTGTTGTCCTTGGTCCAAGTCTTGAAGTCGGGCGAGGTGGCACGCATCACGACCTCGCGGTTGGGCAGCAGCACGTTGTAGCCTGTGTAATAGATGTAGTAGAGGCCATCCTGCTCGTTGTAGACAGCGCATCCCGTGCCGAGCGAGGCATCCTGCTGTGCAGTGGAGGTGCCGGTGGGGATGACTTCACCGAGTGATTCATAGGTGGCGCCGTCTTTGGTTGAGACACCCCAGAATGGATGGTAGCAGGCACCATTGTTGTCATACTCCTGCAAGTAGAGCACCTTGAAGTTGTCTGCCTTCGCATCGTAGAAGGGCATGGGGTCGCCGCAGCGGCCGATGGAGGGCGTGTAGTAGGTCTGGAAGCCGGCGTCATCGGTAGAGGCGAAGAAGTTGGTGGTGTTGGCCCAGTCGTGAGGAGCGTCGCCATAGGAGTCTTCATCACAGCTGGTTGTTGTGCCAAAAGCGCAACAAATCAAACCAGCATAAAGGATATTTATCATCTTTTTCATAAGGCATTATCGAGTTAAATAGTTGAATGCGTTTTGAGTCATAATAGAGATATTCTTGTGGAAGTTCTCCACGTAGCCTGCCTCGAAGGTATAGGAGTACCAGTCGTAGCAGCCAGAACCGATGCAGATGATTCCGCCACGGCCATCGTGAGGCAGATATTCCCATGCCACGACAGCACCGTCGCCGCCCACGCCGAGGATGCGTCCGCCAGTGCGGGCCTCCCAGGCTGCATGGTCGTCATAGCCTCCCCAGTCTGTACCGATGTGGTATTGCGCTGTTGAGTTGGTGATGTGGTAGCCGGCATCTGTGCAATAGACTTCCTGCGGATTGTCACCGGCGATGAGGTTCGCCCACAGCGGGTGGTTGTTTTGTCCTTCAAAGATGCGGAAACTCCAAGGTCCGCCACACAGTTCGGCAGCGTCTTCGTTCTGTCCCCAGCAGTTGTTGGGTGTGGTCCACTCGTCATCACCCGTCACGCCGATGAACGATGGCAGGTTGGTGGCGTAGCGTGTGAGGAGCAACGAACCGCCATTCTCATAGAACTGGCGCAGCTCGTTTTTCGTATCGAGGGCATCGGTAGCCTTGGCGGCGAAGACGTCATGTCCGTCCACACCACCGTCCACGTGCCAGTGCCACCAGATGACCTTGCAGTCGGAGAGGTCGAGTGTGCCGGAACGGAGGTCGCTGAACGAGGCGTAGAGTGAGCCTCCCACGTTGCCCAGCATCCACTGGCATGCTTCCTTGGCCTCGGGGTCGAGGTCGTTCATGGTGGGAGCAGATCCGATGAAGAGGGCCTTGGGTTTGTCGATGGCAATCACGGTGACAGTATAGACCGACTCTGCCGAATTGTTCTTCACGGTGTATTTGACAGGCTCCGAGAAATCCTGTGCTACGCCAGAGGCAGGGGTGATGGTGGCGTCCTTGCTATAGGTGATGGTGGGCACAAGGTTGCTGACACCGATGGCGGCGGGCACATAGACCGTGATAGTCTTGGCATCCTGGTCGATGGCACCGGTATAGATGTCGTTGATGACGAACTGCAGGATACGGGCCTCATCGTGGCGCACGCTGACGGTCCAATCGAGGTAGGTGTCGCCGTTGGTGACATGGAGCACGCGTCCGGCTTCCATATTGAGTGTCTCTCCCTGGCGGACGTTGCAGGCGGCTCCTTCGGAAATGCTGAGGGTGGTGACCGTCATGGCCTTGGTGTCGTAGATTTCAGGCAGACGTACTTC
>CAMZHP010000182.1 GCA_947306845.1 uncultured Prevotellaceae bacterium | reverse complement strand
TGAAGAGTATAAAGTGAAGAGTGAAGAATGAAGAGTGAAGAATCACTTCTCCGTATGTTGCGTTTTTGACGCAACCCTCAAAAAAGGACTATTCTCCCACCCCTCACCTCCCACCCCTCACCCCTCTAAAATCCCAATCATATGAACAAGATATTCAACATACAGCGCGTGGGATGGCTCTCCCGGTGGATCATTTCCACTGACATGCCCTACTACCGTAAGACTGCCGCCACGACATTTGTCTGTGTCCTCGTCATCATGCTGTTTACCCACTTGCAGTATTTCTTAGGTGGTGGAGGAGAAACAGTTGGAGAGTTCCCTGCTGCCGCCCTGTGTGGTATGTTGGCAGCAGTCGCCCTCCTCGGTGGTGGTAATATGATGTATTCCTACGCTCAGAGGCAAGACGGATTGCGCGAACTGCACCTGCTGCCCGCCAGCAACCTGGAGAAATTCCTCATGCGCTATCTGCTCTCGTTTCTCGTACAGATAGTCGTTGTCGCAGCGTCCATCCTGTTAGGCGACCTTTTGCAATATTTCGTGGGATGGATTCTCGGAAGGACCGACAATCAGTTTTTCATCCCCCTCGTGTTCGATATTTTGGGTCGTTTTCATATTCCCGGTCCTATGGTATGGTGTTTCTTCACCCAGTTCTTATGGGTGCACACCTTCTTTATTGCTGGCGCCAACTTCTTCCGCAACCTCAAGTTCGGTTGGCTGTTCACCACCATCTTCCTGCTTGTTCTGTTCATTGCGGGTGTCCAGGTGCTCAATCGTTTTACGGAGGGCAGCAGTCAGGTCATGTCGTTCATGGAGAACCATGTGTGGTCATTCAGTTTCGTTCTCCTGGCATTAAGTGTCTTTCATGTGTGGCTCGCTTACAGACTCTTCAGCCGCCGCCAACTTGTGGGAAGATTCTTCAACTGGATTTAGTCAACTTTGTCAAATCATCAATTGCAAAAACAATGGATAATTTCAATATCAAGCGATTCGCACATACGTTCAGATGGTATTTCTGCGAGAACCGTAGCCGCTTGTTGGCATGGTCAGCCGGTTTGGCACTGGGCATCTTTGTGGTGCAGTCCTTTTTCCTCTGGATTGCAGTGGGTCAGATCAAAGGGCTTCAACTGACATCAGAAATAACTTCTTCTGTATGTGGCCCCATCACTGGAATCTGTGTGCTCCTGACACTGTGGTATGTTTTCAGTCAGATATTCAGTACGCTGAAGACCAAGCAGAAGCGCACCACCTACCTGACGCTGCCGGCAACCAACCTGGAGCGCTATCTCGCGGCATTCCTCATGACAGCAGTGGTATGGCTCATCTTCATCCTGCTGGCTGTGGCATTGGGCGACACCCTGCGGATGGTCTTCTTCGGACTCCTCGGCAAGGGATGGGTCAGCGGAGTGGTGGCATACCTCTCCAGAGGGTGTAATCAACTGACGGGCTGGGCTGCGTTCATGGACAACGCGTTAGATCTTTCAACATGGTTTTGGGTCCTCTCGTTCTATATCCTCTGTGGCACCTTGCTCAGTAAGAGGGAATTCCTTCTGGGCAGTCTTGCGCAGATTGTGATAATTGTTGCGTACATCTGGGTGTACTACAAATTCAACTTCCAATACAGTATGCTCATGAACACCGATGAGGCCACGGGCGTCACTCATGTCAACCTTCTCATGTATGTAGTTGTTCTCGGTCTGTTGGCCCTCTCAATTCTCAATATCTGGGGCAGTTACCAGTTATTCAAGCGCTTTCAGATTATCACCTCTAAATGGTTTAACGTATGATTTTCAACAACGAAAAAGCGATATATATACAGATGGCCGACCGTCTCTGCGACGAGATCATTTCCGGTCAGTATAATGACGATGAGCGTATTCCCAGCGTCCGTGAGTATGCTGTCCTGCTGCAAGTGAACACCAACACGGCCATGAAGGCCTACGACCAACTGGCCCGTGACGAGATTATCTACAACAAACGCGGACTCGGCTACTTCGTTAAAACTGGCGCCAAGCAGAAGATCATGACCGACAGGCGGACTGAGTTCATGGAGCAGCAGTTGCCCCAGTTGTTCCGCAACATGCGACTCCTCGGCATCGACATCAAGGATGTGACAGAGGCGTGGAAAAAAAGTGAAGAGTAGAAAGTGAAGAGTGAAGAGTAGAAAGTGAAGAGTGAAGAGTAGAAAGTGAAGAGTGAAGAGTAGAAAGTGAAGAGTGAAGAATGACTTCTCCGTATGTTGCGTTTTTGACGCAACCCCGACAAAAGGGCTATTCTCTCACCTCTCACCCCTCACCCCTCACCTCCGATCTCCCTCCCACCTCCCACCTCCGATCTCCCTCACCCCCTTTCAGGCGGATTTGCAGCAATTGCAATCCGCCTTTTTTAATTTCCCTTTTTCAATTTCCATTCTTCACTCTTCACTCTTCACTTTTAATCCTCTTTTTCTTTTGCGGATAGGAGTTTTTTAACTACCTTAGCACCCTAAAACCAACCAAACAACCATGCTTAGAATCATAAGTATAGCCATTGCCATGGCTTTTTCCGGCATTATTTCTTCTTCTGCCCAGACAGGCAAAGAGTGGGATGACCCCAAAACCACCAGTGTCAACCGCGAACAGGCCCATACTATCGGCATCCCCTGGGCATCGGAGAGAGATGTGGCGAAGCCTGTCAGTGAGTCACCCTATTATCAGTCGCTCGACGGAAAGTGGAAATTCTATTGGGTGAAGTCGCCCTCATCGGTGTCGGCGGCCAACTGCGCCAAGGACTATAATGACGCGGCATGGACGGATATTGATGTCCCCTCCAGTTGGCAGGTGTGGGGTCTGCGCCATGGCAAGTCGTGGGACAAGCCGCTTTATTGCAACGTCGCCTATCCTTTTTCCTTCAATGAGTCCACCTACAGCGTGATGGCCAGTCGTCCCGGCTGGTTCACCTACAACAGTTCGATGCCCAACCCTGTCGGCACCTATCGCCGCACCTTCACCATCCCCGACTCATGGAAGGGGCGCGATGTCTATGTGCGGTTCAATGGTGTGGGCCATGGCTATTACCTCTGGATCAACGGACAGCGGGTGGGCTACAGCGAGGACTCCTACCTGCCTTCAGAATTCAACATCACCCCATATCTCGAAGAGGGCGAGAACGTCATTGCCCTGCAGGTCTACCGCTTCACCAGCGGTTCGTTCCTCGAGTGCCAGGACTACTGGAGGCTCACCGGCATCCAGCGCCACTGCTTCCTCTGGTCGGCTCCCAAGAGTCAGATACGCGACTATTTCTTCACCACCGACCTCGACAACACCTACACCAACGCCAAGGCCAACGTGAAGGTGAGCATCACCGGTTCTGAAGCGGTCTCCGGCGGCGAGGTGGAGGCACGCATCGAGAAAGACGGCGCCGTGGTGGCCTCTGCCCGTCAGCAGGTGGCTTCTGAGATGAGTCTCGACATGGATGTGACGAAACCCCAAAAATGGAGCGCCGAGGAGCCCAACCTCTACGACCTGGTGCTGGTGCTGAGAGACGGCGATGGAAAGACCGTCGACATCCGTGGTGGGAAAGTGGGCTTCCGCGAGGTGGGCATCCGCTCCGATGGTGCGCTGATCATCAACGGGCGGCGCATGGTGTTCCACGGCGTCAACCGCCACGATTTCAGCCCTATCAACGGGCGCGCCATCTCGGATGAGGAGATCGAGAATGACATCAAGACGATGAAGCGCCTCAATATCAATGCCGTCCGCACGTCGCACTATCCCAACGACCCGATATTTTATGACCTTTGCGACAAGTACGGACTCTATGTCCTGGCAGAGGCGAATGTGGAGTGTCACGCCAATATGAAGCTGTCGTCGGTGGACCTGTTCCGTCCGGCGATGGTGGAGCGCTCAGAGAACCATGTCCGCTGGATGCGCAACCATCCGTGCATCTTCATCTGGTCGTTTGGCAATGAGTCGGGCAACGGCGCCAACTTCAAGTATGTGGGCGAGGCCATCAAGAGACTCGACAAGACCCGCCTCACCCATTATGAGGGCAACAGCGACTATGCCGACGTGTCGAGCACGATGTACGGCAGTTATGAGAACATCAACTGGATTGGTTCGTCAAGACAGGGACAGAGCGGGCAGAAACCCCATATCCAGTGCGAGAACAGCCATTCCATGGGCAACTCGATGGGCAATGTGAGGGAGATGTTCGACCTTTATGAGAAATATCCCTGCCTCACCGGCGAGTTCATCTGGGACTTCAAGGACCAGGGCCTGCTCACGAAGAGTTCCACAGGGAAAGAGTACTGGGCATACGGAGGCGATTTCGGCGACAACCCCAACGACGGCAACTTCTGCATCAATGGACTCGTACACCCCGACTGGAGTCTCACCGCCAAGTCCTACAACACCAAGAAAGTCTATCAGCCCATCGAGTTCAAGGCGGTGAAGAATCAGCCTACGAAGTTCCGCATCAAGAACAAGATGGCATTCCTGCCCAGTTCGCGTTATGACCTGCGCTATGCGCTGGTGGATGAGGAGGGCAACCAACTGGCGGCGGGAGTGATCGACCGCGAGGTGGCTCCTGGCGACAGCATCCTCTACACCATCGACCTCTCTCCGCTCAGCAGCCTCAATGAGACCGAGGAGGCGTTTGTGGCCTTCACCGCCACCCAGAAGGAATCCACCCCCTGGGCTGATGCCGGATATGTGGTGGCAGAGGAGAAACTGCCCGTGCAGACCGCCAAGAAACCGATGTATGACCTCTCGGGACTCTCAGCCCTTGAGAGTCTGGAGGTGGAGGATGCCGCCAGCACCATCACCGTGGGCAACACGATGTTCAAGGCGGTGTTCAGCAAGACCTCGGGCACGTTGAGCAATTACAGTTGCGGTGGGGTGGAGATGATGAGCAAACCGCTGTTGCTCAATGTCTTCAGACTTCCCACCGACAACGACGGCAGACAGTCGGGTTCGTGGGATTCCATGGGGCTGCGCAAACTGTCCGTGAAGGGCACTTCTTCGGAATGCACCAAGAGCGAAGACGGCAAGACCGCCACCGTCACCATGTCCAGCACCTACACCGGACTGAGCGGCACCACCTTCAACGTCAGCCTCACGTTCATCGTCTGTGCCGACGGCACGCTGATGACCAATGCCTTTATCCGGCCCTCCACCACGGGAGCCATCATCCCAAAGATGGGATTCAGGTTGGAGATGCCTTCCACGATGGAACAGCTCGCATGGTTTGGACGCGGACCGTGGGACAGCTACCGTGACCGCAAGGAGGCTTGTCTGCCGGGAATCTACAGAAGCACGGTCACCGACCAGTATGAGGAATACATCCTGCCTCAGGAGCATGGCACCAAGCAGGAGGTGCGATGGATGTCGCTCACCGATACCGAGGGCCAGGGACTGCTCTTCGTGGCACCCGACCAGATGGCGGCCTCTGCCGTTCATTTCCGTCCGGAGGACAACTACACCAACCGCGACAACCGCAGCAGGCACACCTATCAGTGGAAGCCCTGCGCCGGCACCATCGTCTCGCTCGATGCCGCCACCCGCGGTCTGGGCAACGCCAGTTGCGGTCCCGACGTGCTCGACAAATACGAACTGCGCTCTGCCAACACCGCCTTCCGCTTCTTCATCATGCCGCTGAAGGCGGGTAGCAACGCCGCCCAGATGGCCCGTGTGGCGATGCCGGTGTGCCAGCCGGTGAGTTGCGAGCGGTTGAGCAGCGGACGCATCAGGATGACGACGCCCACATCGGGTGCCACCATCTATTACAGCATCGACGGCGGCGAGTACCAGAAATACACCTCCACTGTGCTCCACGACGACCCCTGCACCATCAAGGCATACTGCAAGGCTGAGGGGATGATGGACAGTCCGGTGATGAGTTACAGTTTCGACCTCTTCATCAACAAGAGCATCTGGAAACTGGTGAGTGCCGACAGCCAGCACAGCGGCAACGAGGCACGGTTGGCTTTCGACAACAACCTCTCCACGTTCTGGCATACAGAATACTGGGGCACAGAGCCTGCATGTCCTCACACCCTCGTGGTGGACATGGTCAACACCTACATGGTCACGGCATTCACTTACAACGGCAGGACCGACGGCAACCAGAATGGCATGATAAAGGCCTATGAGGTGTATCTGAGCATGGACGGCAAGGAGTGGGGCACCCCAGTGGCGAAAGGTGAGTTCAAGAACACCACCGCCATGCAGGTGGCGACGCTGAAGACGCCAACCTTGGGGCGCTACCTCAAGTTGGTGGCTCTCTCTGAAATCAACGGCAACAAATGGACGTCAGCCGCAGAGATAGGCATACGTGCCGCCTCCAACAACACGGCCGTGCAAGCCGTCACGGGAAAGCCAGCCCAGGCGCCCGCAGGCATCTACGACCTGCAGGGCCGGAAACTGACCAACGACGCATCGCTCTTCACCACCTTGCCCAAGGGCATCTATATCACCAACGGAAAGAAAGTGGTTTACAATTGAAAATTGTAGATTGAAGATTGAAAATTGAAGAATGGGGAGTGAAAATTGAAGATTGAAGATTGAAGATTGAAAATTGGGGAGTGAAGATTGAAGAATTACTTCTCCGTATGTTGCGTTTTTGACGCAACCCTCAAAAAAGGGCTATTCTCTCACCTCTCACCTCTCACCCCTCACCTCCGATCTCCCTCTCCCCCTCCCCCTTCACCCCCCATTCTTCATTCTTCACTCTTCACTCTTCACTTTCAACTCTTCCCTCTTCCCTTTCTTAAAAAATCTAAATTTTATCTATATAATAAGGTATATCCATAAAGATTT
>CAMZHP010000181.1 GCA_947306845.1 uncultured Prevotellaceae bacterium | reverse complement strand
GCATCACCATGGAAGCCAATTACAACAACAAGCAGAAAGTGAAGTGGGACAACAAGCTGGAGATGAAGTTGGGCTTCCTCACCTCAAAGACCGATAGCATCCACAGGCTCAAGACTTCTGATGACCTTCTCCGCCTCACGAGCAAACTGGGATTGCAAGCGACGAAGAAATGGTACTATACCCTTCAGTTGCTGGCCTACACGCAGTTCTGGAGAGGATACAAGAGCAATGACTACCATGTTTACTCCGATATCATGTCGCCCTTCAACCTCAATATCTCACTCGGTATGGATTATAATGTGGAGGCATGGAACAAGAAACTGACGGGAACGATACACCTGGCTCCTTTCGCCTACAACTTGAAGTATGTGGACCGCAATTGGTTTGGAGATGTGGAGAACTTCACCACCCGCTATGGTCTTGACTTGCACAAGCACACACTTCATGACTTCGGTTCACAGTTCACCGTAGAACTGAAATGGGCGATTGCCGACAACCTGACCTACCAGACGCGCATGTATGGGTTCACCACTTTCAAGCGTGTGGAGTGGGAGTGGGAAAACACATTCACGTTCAACTTCAACAAATACATCTCCACCAAGTTGTTCGTCTATCCGAGGTTTGACGACAGCACCGTGCGCGACGGTCACCACGGATACTTCCAGTTCAAAGAATTTATGTCAATAGGATTCTCCTATTCATTTTAAAAAGGTTGAGAGAACGGAGGGCACAACGACCATTTGGGTCTGAGGGCCTGAAGGACTCAGAGACAGGATAACTTAAAAAAAGGTCACTTTAGTTAAAACCGGCTGTCACTTGATGCCAACCGGTTTTTTCAGATAGAGACTTTCCTTTACCCGATTTTGTTGCCTTTTGGGGCTTTTTTATGGGTTTTGCGACAGTTTTTGCTGCTTCTCCGCCTTTTTGTCGCACCAATTGGGGATGTGTCGCTTAATAATTGACAAAAATGCAAAAAAAAATTTTTTGGCTCAGAGAATTGCCATACCTTTGCAACGTCGAAAGGAAAAAACAAAATCCTGGAGATAAAAAAACAGAAAATTAAACAATTAACAACAATAACAACAACAATTAAAAAGCATTATGAAAACAATGAAAATGATGTTCGCCGCCATCCTTCTCTGCGGTACAAGTGTTAGTGTTCAGGCACAGAACGATTATTATGAGACCAAAGACGAAGTGGCAGTCAGTATTGGTACGGTGACAAACACACAGTTTATGAACGTCTTCTCCGACTTGTTCGGCGTGTTGGGTGAGGCATTGATCACAGGTGTCATGACAGGTGGACATTATGTAGGTACAACCACTTATGCAGATGAGAAATATGTACCGGCATTGTCAGCAGAGTATTTCCATCACATCAGCAAGGTGGTCAGTGTCGGTGGTATTGCAGCATTCAACGGCTATTCCAGGGATATGTACTGCAATTGGCAGAGTTCAGACGGCTCAACAAGAAAGGAAAAGGTTGGTAAAGGAGAGAAGTATTTCGCCACATTGATGCCGGCAGTGAAATTTGACTGGCTCCGCAAGAAGAACTTCGGCTTGTACTCCAAAGCAGCAGTTGGTGTGACATATATGTTCGAGAAAGAAGTTCAGGATAACCATGGTGAGTCAAAGAAAGTAAACGATGACAGCAAATTCATGGTCAACTTCCACGCTACTCTTCTCGGTGTTGAGGCAGGTTCACAGAAACTGAGAGGATTCATAGAACTTGGTGTCGGTGAGCAGGGTATGATGCAAGCAGGTGTTAGGTATAAGTTCTAAAAGGACATCAGAATATTCCATAAAAAAACCTCCCCCAGAACCTCACATGAGGATTCTGGGGGAGGATTTTTCATGTAGTTTTTTTATTCTGTCATTTCTCCTTCTACATATAAGCGGGTCATCTCGATGTTGCCGTTGGTACGCACCGTGATGCTCTTCTTGAAGTGTCCGGGATCTTTGCCTGCTCCGTTATAGGTCACTTCGATGGATCCTTTCTCTCCGGGGTTGATGGGAGTCTTGGTGTACTGCGGCACGGTGCATCCGCAACTGGCCACAGCCTGATTGATGACCAGTGGAGCATCACCTACGTTGGTAAACGTGAAACTGCATTTCTGCACCGCGTTACTGGATGCAAACTTGCCGAAGTTGTGAGTCTTGGTGTCAAACTTGATTTCGGCTTGTTTCTGGGCTGCCGCATAACTGAATGAGCAGAGCAGCAGCAAGGTCATCATGATTAATTTACGCATGTTTTTATCTCCTTTTTAATAGTTTTCCTCAACAGGCAGAACCTTTGGTCCATTATCCTGTGAGCGTTGTTTCTTGGTTATAATGATGTGCAAAAATACGATTTTTTGTCATACTAGGCTGTCAAAACCCCATATTATTGCAATTATTTAACAAACTATATCAACTTTTTGAATTGTTTGAGTGTTTTGTCAGAATGCTACATTGAATGAGGCACCTAAAGTCCATTGATACATCTTTTTCGTGATGGTTTGCTGGGGTGCGTCGTTGTCATCCCCAAGGATTCTGACAAAATCTCTCATGTTGGGGATAGCATGGTATATGTAGGCATCATCGTCAAGCGTCAGGGTAAAGTCTTTTTTTGTGTAGTCGAAGTCGGCAAATACCTTCCAGTGGAAATTGTGCTTGTAGGCATAGGTCAGTGAGAGGCCTGTTCCCCATTTGGTCGAGTTGGAGGCATGTACCGTGGCATAGTCCCACTCATAGTCATATTGGTCGCCAGTCCTTTTGAAATCGGTGATTTCAAAATTGTTGAAAACCCCATCTTTGATCTCTGCGTCATACAGCATGTTGATCACCTCACCCGAGAAATGGGCATTCAGGTCGAGTTCCTGCATCATGCTTCGTCCGCACAGAAGTTTGGATCCAATGGATAAGCGTTGGGAGATAGGCATGTTGAAATAGAAGCCCAAATCTGCGGCAAACTCCGTGAGGTGATCGCTTTCGATGGAAAACTGAGCATCGCTGATCATGTTGTTGAACACAGTGTTGTCGGGTAATGCCGTGGCTATATCTTTCAGATCAGCAGAAGCCTCGCTCAGTGCGTTCTGCGCTTCGTTGAGCAAATTGTTCCATCCTTTGATAGGGGTACTTTTGATGCGCAGCCGGCCGCCCAGACCCACATACTTGTTTAGGAAGTAGGCAGACTCAATACCCACAGCAGTCGATGCTTGGAATTTCATCTTGTTTTCGTCTCCCAAATCAAAGTCCAGCGTGGGGTTGTTGATACCCACACCCATCGACACACTAAAGAAAGAAGGATGATTCTCGTTGATCAGACCCTCTGAGTCATTGCGGCGCAGTCCTTTCTTCTTGAAAATCAGGTCGCCCAAAGCGTAACCAAGTTCGCCGGATATGATGCCAATGCCGGCTCCGGAAAGCACGTCGCTTACCCAGTGGCGGTTGTTGAGCACGCGCATGATACCGGTGGCGGTGGCAATGGTGTAGCCGGCCACTGAGAACCAGGGCGAGTGTGTCAGGCCATATTCCTTGTGCAGGATGGTGGCACCAACAAATGAGGTGGCAGTGTGTCCAGAGGGCCATGAGTTGGCGGTAGAGCCATCGGGCCGCATTTCCTTGGCGGTGTACTTGACACCGTTGACGATGGCAGCCATGGTGGCATAACCCAACAGGCTGGATGCCAGAAAACGTCCCCAGTCACTGCGCCCTTCTATGCCGCCCAGTTTCAAACCGGTGGCCATGACGGGACCGAAATACTGCGTATAGTTGTCAATCTCGCTCTTGAAATGGGTCAGCAGTCGGGTGTTGGCGTGAACATTGTTGTAGTCTTGGCGGAAACTCTTCTTCTCTTTCTTGGCGATAATGCCGGCGACGAAGAGTGGCACACCTACCCAGGTCATGTCCTGCATGAAGGTGTAGGGTTTGACGTTGTTGCGCAGTTGGTTCCATGCCCATCGCTTGTCTTTGCTTGTGTCACCCAAGTCGAGCAGCGAACTCGTTGCGGGCATGATGGAAAATCTGGGAATTGCGGAGATGTCCGTTGTTAATGCTGTTTCCCCAGTTTTGTCTGTCTCTCCGGTTACATCCGTTTCCTCGGATAAGACGGTTTCTTTTTCGGTTTCAGTTGTAATGGTGTCATCTGCCAGGGTTGGCATGGCCGCGCAGAGCAGGCCCATCATCATGATCAAAACTCTCATTTTCTCTGTCGTTGTTTGGTTGTAATGGAAAATACATCCCACAATTAGATTGCAAAAATAAGAAAAAAACGAAAATCATGCAAACCATTAGGGTTCTTTTTGCCATAAGCCCTGACAGATGACACCTCTGCTTATAGTACAGGAAGCAGGTATTCCCAGATGATGTCCATGTAGGGCTGATAGAGAGACGATGAGGTGGTCAGCACCAGCACGGCATCGCGGTCAGGAAACACCATGATGTATTGTCCGGCAAATCCGTCGGCCCGGAAGGCGTTGTGCCGGCATATCCACATCTGATAGCCGTAGCCTTGCACCCATTCGTTGTTGTCTTTGTTGAGACCAGCTTTCTCTAGGTCTTCGAAGCGTGTTCCCGAGGGAGCCGACGGCACTTGGTAGCTCGACATTTCCTTCAGCCATTCAGCGGGAACAATCTGTTTGCCGTTCCACATGCCTTTTTGCAGGAACAGTTGTCCCATCTTGGCCATATCCTCGGTTTTGAGTGAGAGGCCCCATCCTCCGCAGTTGATTCCCTGTGGGCTCTCCTCCCATTCGGGTCGGTTGATGTGCAGGGGCTGGAAAAGCCGGGTGTCGAGATAATCGATGAGTTTCTCTCCTGTCACTTGTTGAACGATGGCTGAGAGCATATAGGTGCCGATGGAATTGTACAGGTAATACTCACCGGGCTTGTGAACCACAGGCCAGGAGAGGAATCCCTCCACCCAGTCGATGGAGTCTTTTCTGTGGCTGTTGGGCTCTGTGTCATGTCCGCAGGTCATGGTGAGCAGGTCACGGACGGTCATGGCCTTCAGATTGTCGCTTGGTTCAGCAGGCAGCTTGTCGGGGAAGAATTTCACAACTGGGTCGTTGAGTTGCAGCTTGCCTTCGTTGATGGCCAGTCCCACGGCGGTGGCAGTGAATGTTTTGCTTACCGAGAACATGGGATGTGGCATCGTGGAATCCTGGCCGTTCAGCCATTTCTCGTACACCACCTCTCCATGCTTCAGGATCATGATGCTGTGGAGGGTGATGGAATCGGGGGCGACAGGGCGTGTTTGTGTGGCATTGATGAAGGAGTCCACTGCTGCCACGACTTCGGGTGATGCGTTGGTTCTTGGAAGGTCGATCACTTCTGTTTTTTCCTGTTTGCAGCCAGACAGCAATGCTGCCGACAGCATGAAGAGTGTAATAAGCTTTTTCATAAGTATTGTTTTGATGGGTATGTTTGCGATGTTGATGTTGGCCGAGCTGTTACCTTAGACCCCATGAAACCGGGTATACTATCTTCTCAGTAGCTTCCTCTACGTCATCTGGGAGATTGCAGAAAAAGTCGATATCGGTGAGCCGTTCCAGTTCGTCGATGCTGACGACGTAGTTGATGATGTTGTCGTTGGAATGGTCCTCATTGAGATGTTCCACCCAGAATCCGAGTGCTTTGTATCCCTGTGAGTTTTTGCAGAGGATGGCCATGAAGAAATAACGGGGCACGATCAGTCCGTTGCTGACCCGGGTGAGGATTTGTTCTTCTTTGTCAATGGTGCCGCCTTTGCATACGTAGAGCGTGTCGCGGAACTGGTTGGTGTTCCATGTCCTGCTGACTATTTGTTCCATCTTAGCCCATAGTCCAGCGTTGAAAACATTCCGCTGAGGTTGCATATTGCTCAGGTAGAATGTCTGTTTGTTCTCCTCGATGCTGTTGAGCCGGTCGTATGACGGGCAGATGTGCCCGTGGTCGTAGCCAGTGCGCCAGAAAGGGTCGCTATCAAAGGTATATGCGGAGGGAATGTCGGGGTCTCTGGGGTATTGCTCCTCGCTGCTGCCTGCATACCATCTGCTCACATTTTTGGGTGAGTTGCTTCGGTCGAGTGTGTAGCAGCTCCATCGCTGCGACTTTTTCAGACCGTCCCATTCTACGATGTAGTTGACGCCATTTTTCGCTGTGGAGTGAATGACGACAAGGTTGGTGCTGCCGCCTTTGATGTGGGGCATTTCCAGACGGCTGTATTCAGGCCGGAGGGTGGGGTTGGCATTGACGTTTTTGCTGGCTTTTGGCGTGGAGCCGGTGTTGTCTGTGTCATCATCGCCGCAGGCTGCCAGCATGGTGATGCCGATGAGGAGGAATAGCAGTTTTTTCATGATTAGGGGTGTGAGGTTTCTAGGTTGATTCTTCTTGGAAAGGGCTAAAAAAGGTGCCACTGAGCGCATATGCAACTACGCTTTAGTGGCACCTTATTTTATTTATAAGGAAGGATTTTAGATGAATGAGCCTTCATCTGTCATCCTCCATGTTTTTATCCCAATAGTTACTTCTTGATTTTGCCGTAACGGCTCATGAAGCGGTCAACACGGCCGGCAGTGTCCACAAGCTTGTTCTTGCCTGTGTAGAACGGGTGTGAGGTGTTCGAAATCTCGATCTTCACCAATGGATAAGTCTCACCTTCAAATTCCACTGTCTCTGATGTCTTGCATGTGGACTTTGTAAGGAACATATCGCCGTTGGACATATCCTTGAATACGACGGGGCGATAGTTTTCTGGATGGATACCTTTTTTCATTTTAAATTATTGTTGTTACGTTAAATAGAATCTTTTCTCACGTTTGGGGTGCAAAATTAC
>CAMZHP010000180.1 GCA_947306845.1 uncultured Prevotellaceae bacterium | reverse complement strand
TGGATTGGAATTGGAGCAGTTCCTTGACCTTGACCACATCGCTGCCCTTGAAGACGGCCTTGGTGTTGTGGTCAACAATCAAGTATCCGTATGGGGAATCTTTTGAGCCAAGGAACACCAGGCTGACACCAAACTTGGCCTTCATAGCATCCTGTAGTTCCTGACGATTGGCAGACATATCACGATACTTCTTCAAGATGGCTTTGAGTTGGGCCATACGTTTCTTATCATACATATCCTTACGACACTTGCTTTCCACCAAAGCTTCTTTTACTTTGTCGAACACGACACCGTTGCGCTTCAAAACGATGTTGTCATCTGCAGTATAGCACTCATAGCCCATAGTTTCGAGGATAGCCATGAACTGAGGTACCGTTGAAAAATGATACTCCAAGGCTTTAGAGATGGCTTCGCCTATTTTCTGACTGTCATTCACGCCCATGATGCGCTCAATGGTTTCCAACGACCGCCGTTTTTCCAGACTGTCGCTGATTTTCTTCCCATGTGGATCCACCCGGCTGGTGATGATATGAATGTGATTGTTGTCGGTGTCGTGATGGCCATAAATCAAAAGAGGCTGCCCGGGCTGGCCATAGCCCATTTCATCGAGATAGCGATGGGCGATGTCAACCAGTTCCTCCTGGGTGTATTCGTCCCCCCGACAAGAGATGGCCAGATGGAACTGCGGACGTTTGATACGTGTGTTCCTCGACGTATAGTCCTTCAGATACGTTGTCAGGTCTTCCCATGTGTATGTTTCCATGCAGGATATGAATCCGAAGTTGGTCATCTCCAGTAATTCGGCCTTGCCATGGGCCACTTTTCGTTCATTATATTCCACAGCGTGGAAATTGGCGCTTGAAGGGAGTATCGTCGCTATCATCTATTCATCTATTATCGTAATCAGTTATTATGCTAATATCGTAATAGGTTATTCAACTATCCCCAATCGTATATTATACCAATCCATTATTTGGGGATTATACGAATACCATAATCGTATATTAGGGTATTCCAAATCACATATTATGTGAATACCTTATTCGTGTAATAATGGTTTACCATCTTCGTATATTATAGTATCTCCAATCACTCATTATATGATTGCCTTATTCATGTAATATGGTAATAATACAAAGCACCATTACCTTATTCATGTATTCATTTCTTGATCAATTTGGTGATTATCTTATGCTGCTCGTCCTTGACTTTCTCCAGAAACTGGAGGATGTGGGTGACTTGCGGCATGATGACCCTCTCGTAATACTCTTGAGACAGTTCACCGCCGATGGCGAGTTCATTGGCTCGTTTCATCGCCTGGTTGAAATTGCCACCGAGCCATGCCAGATCTTGCTGGAACTTCTTGTAGAGAGCAGCCATTTCGTTCAATGCCTCGATTTTTCGTACGGTGCCGATGTCGTTGAACTGCCGAACGGCATCCCTAATCATAGCGCTTACATTATTATAATGGGATGCCTTCTGCTTGAAGAGCGCATCCTCCTCCGGCGACAGCCGAATCCATAGTCTTTTTGTCTTGTTTGCCATATTATCCTGAAAATTATACGAGTTGCGAGTATAAATCTCCCTGCGAAAGCAGGCAAGTGGTTTTTGAGAGGGGGGGCGAAGTCCGTCCGCACAAAAACACAACTTGCTAAGCAATTATCCAAAGTCTTGCAAGCAGCAGCCATAAATGGCCGCATTCACCCTGTCAATAACGGCGAAGGCCGTTCCGCAGAACGTGCTCGTCATTTTCGGAGACATAGGATGAAGAAAACAGAGGATAGGGAAGCCTTGTTTTTCATGTCGAGGTGCGCATTACCTATGATGGAAACAAAGGTAAGCATTTGAATTGACGTATGTAAATTTTCTGAACATTATTATTGTTAAATAATGCTTTCAGAAAACACATAATTCATTTATTAACTTATTATTATAATCATGGAATAATGTAAGACAGGTAGTAATAATATGTGAATAATGTATTCGTGTATTAGTATAATCAACTAATCATTTAATCACTTATTACGGCATCCATTATCGTGCAAAATACTAATAACGTATTCATCTATTAAGGCAATAGAATAATCACGTAATCGTGTATCGAAAAGCATTTATTCGTACATTCATGTAATCGTATATTACTGTATCGAGGAACATGTAATATATGAATACTATAATCAATGATTACAACATCCATCATCGTATTATACGCTAATAATGTAATCGTGTAATTGGTGAAGAACTTTGAGGGAAGAGAAAAAGTGGACTGCCCACCATGTTATCTCTACGTACTGCCATACGCATATATACACACAGTAAGACAGCCCACAAAGAGGGCTGTCGCTGTGCTTTGTATATATCATTTTTTGGCAGTTTTAGAGATAAAAGCACACCTAAACGGTATCAGGAGCCGACAGCTTGTCACTCACTGACGCGACAAAGTTACGAAAAGTCGAGTGAAACGCAAAGGAAAAACACTTTTTTCCATCCATTTCCAAGATAGAGCGACTTCAGTGAAGCCGAAAGTTCAAAAATCAAATAGTGAAATACTGCTTGTTACAAGCAAACCGGTTATTTCACTTCATTCTTGATGGGGGAGAAACTAACAACGTACGGAATTCCCCTTCTGTCGTACTCGTGAGCAGCACGATTGAAACAGGGAATGTTGGTATCAAGATGTTGCTTCAGCACATTAATGGTCAGGTGGCTGTATTCGCCGTTCTCGATGCCCCAGCCGTGGGAGATACCGCCGTCGGGATGGATGGAGAGCCTAAAACGACTGTTACAGAGGGTCAGAGACCGGAAATGCTTGGTGTTCTTCACCTCCAACTTGTAAGGAACACCGACAATTTCATCCATGCATTGCCTAAGAAAACGGTCACGGCTCTCTGCGTGAGAGAAACGACGGTCGATTTTCAGCGTGTCATCGTCGAACATCACATGGAAGTCTGACTTTGACACCACAATCCTGATGGAATGGAAGGACAGTGCGAACATGCCTTTCAGCCGACGGATGAACTGCGCAAGCAGAAGACAGCCCAAAGGACTGCTTACATAACGGTCTTCATAGACAAGGTCGACGTTGCCATCCTCCAAGAATGCATCCTGGATGAACTGCCATTTGCCGGGATGGTATTCCATCAGCATGTCGAGCAACTCATCACTGCGGATATTCTCCACAAGATGGAATTGGAAGACAACGCCCTCGTCATTGACTTGCTTTTTCAGCAACAGAGACGTGTCGATGTCTTGGAATAACAAATGCTCCACGGCATTGACGAACCGCCTGGAGTCATCTTGTTCCCAGTCGGCATTGGCGTGTTGAAAACAGTTGGTCATCATTGTGACATACTTGTCCTTCTGTTGGGACTTCATCCACATACGGACATCAATATGCCCCGTTTCACATTGGCGGGTTCCTGAATCATGCAGGAACGAACCGTAATTCTGTTTTTGATGCGTATTCATAGTGTTACCATTTATAAAAACAAGTGCAAAAATAAGGGTGAATCGTCGAGCCTATGTAGACGAACCGTACATTCTTACGACTCTCTTGCAATTTTCTACTACTTCCCGACGCAGTTGGCATGAGGTGATGATTCTCACATCTTTGCCAAGCGATAAGAACCGCATCAGCAGTTCGGGCGTGGGTATGACGTGGATGGTAAGAATGGCACCGATATGATTCTGCACACGGATGACCTGGCTTTGATGAATGGGATTGGTCATCAGGTACGGCAGTCGAGTGGCATTCACATAGAAACGGATGGTGATGGGAATGCCGTGGTCGGGGCGTGTGATGCCGCAGACATCCTTGAAGTATTCGTCGATGTCGATACCAATAGGGATATATTCAGTTTCTGGGTCCTCCTCGAAAGACAAAAGCCGGTCAAGGGAAAAGATGCAAATGGATTCAAGATGATGGGTGCTGCGTGCCACCAGGTACCATCTATGATCAAACTGCTTGAGGTAGTAGGGGAACACCTTATGTTGACGCTTATCGTGGCCGAACCTCTTGTATGTGATGACCGCTGCCTTCTGGTCGATGATGGCGCGGAAGATGCAGGAGAAATGCTCCATGCCCAGATTCATGCAGGATTCCTCGAACTGAACTACTTTGTGGCCGTTGGTCTCACAAGCCACGTCGAATCGGATACAGAGTTCGTCAATACACTCACATTGAGGCAGGCCACGGAAGGATGAGAGCACATCGAGTGCTTCCTTTATCTCCTTGATTTCCTCATCACGGAGAGGATTGTTGAAGATGGAGAATGACAAATTCTCATAGCGGTAGCGGATGACACGGTTGTCAAATTTGTCGCGGATTTTCATTATGTCAACATGATATTCATTAGAGAGTGCATCCATGTCAAGGAATATGGTGTCCTTGGAAAGGACTGGACATATGCCATGGCATTCAAGCACATCGTTAATCACCCGGAGGATTTCTTTCATGCTTACCCCCTGTCTCTTTCGCAATAACCCGTCGAGTATCTTGACTCGCAGGCTAAACCTTTTGTTGTAAGTCATAATTTAAGAATTTGAGAGTTAATAAATCGTGCGTTCATCCATTCGTTTGTATAGATGAACAATGTAGGCATAAAAATAATGGAAATTCTCTACAAAGTCTATAAATTGTAGTCTAAGAGTGTCGATGAAGGATATAAAACACCAAAAGTCAGGAAACAAAAAGAACAACGAATAAACCAATTATGTCAAACAAAAATCACCAATTATTCTTGTTTAAAAGTTTGCGTATGTCAGAAATTTTTTGTATATTTGAAGTGCCGGAGGGGACGTGTCCATCCATACAAATTGAAACGACAATAACCGATATGACAGGACTATGATGATATTCATGTTTTTCTTCACGCTGTTCTATGGTATCTTCCATGCCATCTTCTCGGTAATCGCCTTCGTGTTGAAGGCGGTCATGAAGATGCTGTCGTTTCTGTTTCATATCGGCAGATGAAAAAACAAAGTGCAGTAGCGAAAAATCCTTACAAGGGAACGACAACTTAAAAAGTTCACGATGAAGTCACCTGAAACCATCTTAAATATGAAATAAGACAGGAAAAACAGCATCCTTCTTTCCCTTTCGTCCAAAGTTTCTCATAAAGCTTTATTTATTCATTATATTTTAAAGCTTTATTTAAGGACGGTATAACTATCTGATTTCCAATGTACTATAGAATTTACTTAGGAGGTTTTGCGCAGGAACTTAGGAGGTTTTGCGCTGAAACTTGGGAGGTTTTGCGCTGAACTTAGGAGGTTTTGCGCCATTTTTCATCAGCAAGGTCACACGTCACTGAATAGTCGGGCAGGATTTCCATGTGATTTTGATATATGAGAGGAAAAAACTATTTTTGCCCGAAACAGCCATAACTGCGTATGCCAAAATTGAAGGACGAACTATTCAGATTGATTGACCTTGGTAAGATCAACCATGAGAAGGTGAGCTGGAGCAACTGGATTATCAATTCGCCCATCTCCTATAGTCTCATGGAGCGACGCGCAATGTATTTCCTTTCGGGCGAGGTCAAGCATAAGTTCGTTGAGAAAGGGCTGGGCGTGCCGGAAAATTGGAAAGAACTGTATTTCTACCTCACGGACAAGGACCTGGGAATCATCGGTGGTTCGAAGAACGTGCCGCGAACGTATGAGACGCTGAGCTGTCTGGGGGAGAAGTTCATCCCCGTGAACTACACCTCTCCAGAAGGAAAGACCTATGAGGGAAAGGTACACTGGATAGACTCCTTCTTTTATGACGAGCAGACGAAGAAGTACATTGTCAGGATATCGCCGGAAATCATGCCTTATCTTATCAATCTGAACAATGGTTTCACGTCATTTGACATCGGCACCGCCATGATGCTCAGGTCGAAGTACTCGCAGAAGATGTATGAGATATGCTGTAAGTATGGTGGTGAATACAGATATTCTTCCAAGGCATCAGGCATCAAATACAAGAAAAGGGTAGTGCCCATCAAGCTGGAAAATATCAGGTCTTTATTCAATCTTGATGAGCAGGTAGACCCAAGAACGGGGAAGACAAAGCGTTCCATGAGCTTCAAGAGCTACAAGGACATTCGTGTGAATATTCTGAAAGTTGCGCAGAAGGAATTGTACTGGCTCTACAAAAACGGCACTTCCGATGTGTGGTTCGACTTCCAGTCGGGGCCTAGAACGGGGAAGGGTGGAAAGGTGAGTTCTGTTCTCCTTTATATATATACGCGCGAGCATCCCAAGCAAGGGCTGCAGCGGCCATGGCAAAAAGGCGATGACCAACTAGACCCATATGAGTCTGCCGTACCCGCCACAGAGGCTACAAAGAAGAAAAAGACATCTGCACAGAAAATCCATTCCAACCCTTGGCACGATTATGAGCATCAAGACCGAATCGTATATACGTTGCTGTCAAGGTATCTCACCAAGAAAGAAGCATCTTACTATATGAGGATTATTGACGAGCAGGCAAAACGTTTCAGGGACACGTATGCTCAGGTGATACAAGTTATCCAGGAAAAGGAAGGGCAGGGTAAGTTTGCCAATGGCACCAGGCAATATAAACGCAACAACATCATGGACTACGTACTCCAAGTGAACCTCAAAGATTATGGATGGTCGATAAAACCACCGTCCACACGAAAAGAAAGAAAGCGAGAGCCTGGTCTACTTGATGAACAAACAACCCGAAAAGACCCGTAATATCTCATAATACCTTATCTTAGTTCTTTCTTAATCAAAGAACTCACTGCAAACGAAACTCTTTGTGGTGAAGATTTTGCATGTTCAAAAACCCGGAATTTGAGGATGATGTCTCTTCGACTTTAATTGGGTCAGCGGATAAACCTGGTTGGCGGGCTGCCCAGTCAAGAGTATAGCTTT
>CAMZHP010000179.1 GCA_947306845.1 uncultured Prevotellaceae bacterium | reverse complement strand
ATGTGGGGCACCAACGTGGGACCGTCGATGCTCATTGCGAGCGCGAGTGCGGGATTCACCACGGGCATCGTGTCGGGCAACTATGCCTGGTATGCTTTTGTGTTCATCGCGTTGCTGGCCTTTGTCTTCGCCCCCCGCTACCTGGGCTCCAAGGTACAGACGCTGCCCGAGTTCATGGGTCTGCGTTTCGGGCAGTCCACGCGCAATATCCTGGCCTGGTATACCATCGTCACCATCATCATCTCGTGGCTGGCCCTCACCCTGTTTGCCGGCGGCATCCTCATCCGTCAGGTGTTCGACATCCCCATGTGGGCCTCGGCCCTCATCCTGCTGCTCATCTCCGCCTTCTTCACCATGCTGGGTGGCTTGAAGGCGGTGGCCTACACCAATGTCTACCAGATGATACTGCTCATCGTGGTGTCGGCCACGCTCACCATTGTGGGTCTTTCGCATGTGGGAGGCGTGGGCGCACTACTCGAAAAAGTGCCGACCGACTACTGGATTCTCTTCAAGCCCAACAGCGACGAGGCCTTCCCCTGGTTGCCCATCGTGCTGGGCTACCCCATCATGGGAGTATGGTTCTGGTGCACCGACCAGTCGATGGTGCAGCCCGTACTCGCCGCGCGCCATCTGCGCGAGGGACAGTTGGGCACCAATTTCACCGGATGGCTGAAGATTCTCGATGTGCCCCTCTACATCCTGCCCGGTGTCATCTGCTTCGCGCTGTATCCCACGCTCGAGAATCCCGACGAGGCCTATCTCACGATGGTGGAGAACCTGTTCCCGAAAGGCATGGTGGGACTGGTGTTTGCCGTGCTCACCGCCTGTCTGGTGTCGACCATCGGTTCGGCGCTCAATGCCTTGAGCACCGTTTTCACCATCGACATCTACGTGAAGCGTTTCCGTCCCGATGCCACACAGCGCCACATCAACTATGTGGGCCGCATCGTGACCATCGTGGGTGCCGTGCTGGCCATCATCATCACCGTGGCCATCGACAGCATCAAGGGTCTGAACCTCTTCAATGTCTTCCAGTCGGTGCTTGGGTTCATCGCCCCGCCGATGACCGCCGTGTTCCTGCTCGGCGTGTTCTGGCGGCGCACCACCACCCGTGCCGCCAACCTTGCCCTCACCGCGGGCACGGCTTTCTGTCTGATAGTGGGCATCCTCTACCTCTGGGGTCCCAAGAGCGATCTCTGGCCACATTTCATGATGCTCTCGTTCCTGCTGTTCGTCGTGCTGGCCGCCATGATGGTGGCGGTGTCGCTGCTCGACAGGAAGGGTGAGCGCCATGACATCCCGAAGCCTGTCCAAGGCCACACCTCCGCCCTGGTGATAGGTTTGTGGACCGCCCTGGCCGTTGTAATGATCACGCTGTACATCATCTTCAACTGAGCGGCAAAACAATAACGACGATGGCCAATCCTTTTCGAGAGGATTGGCCATCGTTGTTGTTGAAAGGCGTTGTGGGAAAGCCCCGCTATTTCCTGAAGACTTTCTCCACGGCCCCATTCTGCTGTCGAACGATATTGAGGCCAGGAGTCAGTTGGGAACGGCGTGTGCCGTCGGCACCATAAATGGCGGATACCGAGGTAGGCAAACGCAGGACGTTGTCGCCCACGCCCGTACCATCACCGGCAGTGGCTTTCAGACTTAGTCCGCCATATTCGTTGACGGCTTGCACCTGATAGACACCCTCCGCAGCCACGGGATAGGAAGTCTGTGTAGTGAAGCCCACCACCTCATCATCACAGGTCACCACATAGCAGATGGCGAAAGGCACAGGCTGCCATGAAACGACACCGTCTTTCAGTTCCGGTTGGGGTGCCTCGCAAGCCTCGCACATCAGGTCGGGCTGCCAGGAGTCGCTGCCTCCCACCACGTTCTTGATGGTGTATTGTGCGGCCTCCTCGTCGGTGAGATAATTCTTGGCCGTGCCATAAATGCGCTCACCACTGTCGTTCACATAGTAGTAGGTATCGCGTCGCTGACTGAGGTCTACGGGATTACCGTCGGCATCCACCGTATTGTAGTCGGCCCAAAGCACGGGCAGTCCTCCCATGGTCTCATACCATCCCTTTGCGGGAATATTGACGAAAGTCTGCGTGTTGATATATACCGTCTTGGGACTGTTTTTCCAAGGTCTGCCCAACCACACATCGGTGACGTTCATACCCTTCAACGGGCGGATGATACTGTTTTGGAACACATAGCCCCATCTCACGTCGGCAGCATGCGAGGGCGCCACGATATATCCTCCCGAAGGCCGGTTGATCTCGAGTGTGTCGCCATCAAGGTAAACGTTGCCGGAGTTGTAAATGAAGTCGACGGCACCCTCGATGAGTGAATGGCGGATATAATGACGGTTGTTGGAGGTTGACGTGGTAATCCACGTGTCCTGATATGACAGCAGGCGCACATGGTTCATCGCGATGCGGTCGCCAACGGTGTTGAGGGCCAGGGCCTGTGGTCCGGCCTGTTTCTCATGTCCCCAGGAATTCTCCATGGTGAGGTTCTCGATAAACGTGTTGTTGGCATTCACCACCACGGTGGCTCCCACGCTCACGTGTACGGCATTGTCGCCACCGCTGAGGCGGCTGTCACAGATGACAGTCTTGTCGCGGTCCTGCCCGATGAGGTGCAGATAGGGTTTTCTTGCCGGAATGTCGACATGCTCTTGGTACCGTCCGTTCTTAATGAAGATGAGCCATGGCGTAGCCCTTTCTGCCGGTGCGGCATCGATGGCCTCCTGGATGGTGGCATAGTGGCCCGAACCATCCTGTGCCACCACGGCATCATAGAGCCGTGGAGCAGGCTGGCTGCGCTCCATGGTGGTGAACGAGATGGTGGTGGCGGCCACAGGCCTTCCACTGCGGCTGGTGAGCACCCCTTCGGGCATCACGAAGTCATAGGCTGTGGCGTATTGGAGACCTGAATAGCTGAAGACCGCTGTCTTTCCGCTGATGATGGGCGAGAGTTCCTCACCATTGAGCCTTGCCGTTCCCTCTCCCGCCACGATTTTCTTGTCGAAGGTAAGGATGATGCTTCCGTTGGCCGACACGCCCGTGGCACCCTCGGAAGGATTGCTGCTCACGAGTGTTGCCGTCTCATCGGCCAGGGCGCTCGCGTCGGCGGTGACGAAGATATCGGTGATGGCCAGTCCGTCGTAGTCGGTGTCATTGCCCACGAGGGGAGCCGTCCGGTCGGGCATCCATCTGATGTAGACCCGGTCTTTGTCATCGGCCTCTGCAGGCAGTTGGAACTCGTTGTCGAACCATCCGTTTCCAGTAAGGTTGAACGTACCTATCGACGTGTAGTTCTGCCCGTCGATGGAATACTCCACATGGTTCACCGAATAGGTGTTGTAGCCCACGCCCAAGGCGCTGGCCACCTTCAGGTTGGAGTAGCCTTTGGCAGAGAACGAGATCTCGAAATAGAGGCCTTGGCTACGTGGTTTCCATATTCTGGCAGCCCACCGTCCGTTCTCCGCACCGTTGTTGATGCCTCTTGTCAGCCAACTTGAAGTCTGTCCCTCGGCATTATGGAGCGAGAGGATGCCCGCATTCTCAGTGTCGCTCTTATAGTCAGCAGCCCGCTCCTGGTTAGGTTGGTCGAAGTAGAAGTCCCATCCCACGATATAGTCGACGGCAGAGAAATTGGCTGTCAGCTG
Source organism: uncultured Prevotellaceae bacterium (assembly GCA_947306845.1). Next base: position 3,228 of record CAMZHP010000179.1, on the reverse strand, counting down.
TCTGTCCTCTTCCATCCTCACAATGCGCACGGGGTCGGTAGACTGGTCTTCCCATCCCACGAAAGTGAGGATTTTGTTGTTTTGCGCCGAGAGCCTCACCTCGGTGCCCTCCTCATACATGCGTTTGCCATCGATGAAGGTTCCGGCAGGCTCCACGCTGACAAGGTTGGCCTGTGCCCCCTCAGTGAGGGTCAGGCCGAGCTGATAGGTGTTGACGTGCTCGAACGCCCCAATCAGCTCCGTATCGGCCGTAATGGTGAACGTATAGGGATTGTCCGTGGACACCACATTTCCATCAGCACTGGTCCAAGCCTTGAAATGATAGCCGAAATTCTCTGTGGTCGACACGGTCACTTGGTCGCCCTCGTCAAAGGTGTCGGCATTGGGGGTGATGGTCACTTTACCGGCCTCTTCAGGCACCTGCACAACGAGTTTGCATTGTGTCACGTCCTGGATTGTTCCCTCCACAATGCCCTCGATGACAATATTACCGAATCCCACCTGCTTGGTGTTGCCCAGGGAATAAAGGTTGAGCCTCAGTCCGCAGAGGCCGTCGCTGGCAGATATTCCCGAGAGTTCCTGCGACCATTCGGTCTTGTTGGGAGTAGCATTGTTTCGCGCTGGGATGATGGCCTTGGCCAGACTGGTCGCCTGGCCGTCGCTGCCCACCCACGAGGCATCGACCTTGCCACCGTCGGTGCCAAAGCGTGTGGTGACGAACGACACCTTTACGGGAGTGAACCGTAGTCCGTTTTTCGGAATGAACAGGAAGTCCACGGCATTTCCGTCGTTGGCACTGCCCTCGTTAGACACCACAGGCTGGAACTGCGTCTGTGACATCGACACACCGGTGATGATGAGGCCATCGCCATGGGTGGAATAGCTTGTTTTGAAATAGGAGTTGGCATTATCGGCAGGTCCGAACACCGCGGTTTGTCCTTCCGTGCCCTGGTCGAACGGGAAGGTAATGGTGACATGTTCATCGGAGACCACATCACCGAGGATTTTTGGCATTTGTGGAAGTCTCATACCAGACTCCACGCCCTGGGCTGCCTGGGCCATAGTCAGCAGGCTGCCACACAGAATGGTAAGAAGCAGACGTTTAATCATTTTATCAGTAGTTTGTTTTTCGGTTTATTTTAGTTAGCCCTCTCGCAAGAGGGCTGTAAAGATACACATTTACTTTGAGATTATCCTAAAATGACGAAGAAAAAATGAGTTTCATATTTCCTGTCACCCAAAAGCTATGCCCTATTCTTTTGCAACCTGTGCTTGATGGTACGGATAGACTCTGGTGAAATACCCATAATCTGACTGACGACCTTGCTGTCTTTTCCCATCTCATTCAGTATGAGGAAAAACAGATTATGCAATGTAAGATGTTTGTATTCCTTTTCTATCGCCTCATACTCCTTGATATGCAGTGCCTTGTAATACTCTACAAAACAATGGAAATCGTCTTTGCTCCATGAGACCGTGGGTTTGTTATCAAGGATGAAATCATAGAGTATTTTTCCCCGATTCAACACCGGAGAGGCATTCTCGACAATATCCGATATATTATTCCTCAGCACCTCTTTCTGCCTTTCGGCATTCATACAAGACGCCTCCAGTTCCTCATTTCTCCGGACCAAGTCATCTATTTGCCGGTTCTTCTCTGCCACCAGTTTATCCACATTCTCACCCGAAGACTGCAGTTGTTGAATCTGAACCGTATAGTCAGCAATCATCGACTGGTATTTGCTGATGTCATGCTCTGCCAACTGGCATTGGTCGTTGAGTTGCTTGATTTCGTTACTATATTGACCTATGAGCATTTGGTGCTTGGCCATCAACAACTTTGAACGATATCTTCGATACCTTACATATCCCACCAAGAGGAGTACGGCAAGAAGGAGGATGAGCGTCGCTATCATCCATCTCATCAGTTTGCTTTCATAAAGGTGGGCGAGCGATTCCTCATCATATTTTTGCTGTAAATCTTGTATTGTCCGGTCTTTCAGGGTGGATGTCATGCTGTCCTTGATGGCATAGATACGGTTCATACGCTCACAGGCATCCTCCAGGTTGTTTTTGTGGTCCAAGTCGTATTGAAGCATGTTGAACATGATGACATCTTTCTGCCCGCCATCATCCAAAAGAGAGGCTTTCTGCCAAAGACGATATGCTTTCTCCTTGTTGCCCTCCTTCACATAAACATCCGCAAGGTTCACCAATGTCTTTGCCACTTCCTGATGCTCCAAAGACTCCTCATAGTATTTCTTTGCCCTCGACAAGTCGCCATTCTTGAAATACATCAATCCGATGCTGTTCAGGAAATGAGGGAGGTCCTGTGTATCAATGTCATCAAGCCTTGGAATCAGTTTTTTAGCATAATACGACAGGCTGTCGATCATCTCAAGGTTTTGGAAGGCATTGCTGAGGTTGAAATAGGAGTAGGCTATCCATTTCTTGTTTCCGGCGTGCTGTGCGCAGTCAAGTGCTTTTCGTGCATAGTTCAACTGGAGGTTGTAGTTGCCACTCTGGTTGTTGATTTTGGCCATCGACTCGGCAATTCGATACTGCAATCCCAGGTCATTGGTTTGGCCGGCAACATCCTCCGCCTTTTTATAGAATTGTATGGCCTGTGGGGCCTCGTTTCTCTCATGAAGACATGATGCCTTGAAATAATAGGCCTCTGCAAGTTTTTCCAAGTCATTGCTGTTCTCAAAATAGGAGATGGCCATGTCGACAACTGAATCGGGGGGCAGCGTGCTGTTTGTCAGGTAACTGGTCTGTCCCAAGAGCAATCCGTAATGGGCTATGTCCTTCTCATTCTTAAACTGTGGGCTTACCGTCATCAGCTTTTGGTATGCCGAATCGTATTTTTCAGCGAAAACGAGGGAGTCGACCTCATCAAGCTTTCTGGATTCAGGGGCGGAGCCACATCCCAAGAAGAAAAGTGTGATTACAAAAAGAAAAGTCAATCTCATCTCCACGTATTGTTCTTCATTAAGTATTTGCAAAGATAGTGCAAGGTGAGAGAAAAGCAAAGCAAAACACGAAGTTTTTGCTTTCTTTTCCGAACCGCCGCCTATCTTCGCCGCGCAGCGGCAAAGTTGCAAGGTGAGAGAAAAGCAAAGCAAAACACGAAGTTTTTGCTTTCTTTGCCAAACTGCCGCCTATCATCGGCTGTTTTCCCACCTTTCCACCGTTACATTTTTTGTCAAATCCACTGACGAATTTAAA
>CAMZHP010000178.1 GCA_947306845.1 uncultured Prevotellaceae bacterium | reverse complement strand
TCGAAAGGATCCACCAAGATAGGCAACCACTGTCTGCTTATGGAAGATGCGCATGTGGCCCACGACTGTGTGCTGGGCAACAATCTCATCATCGGCAACTCCACGAAATTCGCCGGTGAGGTGATTGTCGACGACAACGCCATCATCAGCGCCACAGTGCTTGTTCACCAGTTCTGCCGTGTCGGAGGTTATGTGATGATTCAGGGTGGCACCCGTTTCAGCATGGACGCTCCCCCCTTTGTCATCATCGGCAAAGAACCAGCCCGCTATTGCGGTCTCAACCTTGTGGGTCTTCGCCGCCGTGGTTTCAGCGCAGAGACCATCAACCAGATTCACGAGGCCTACCGTCTGCTCTACTCCAAGGGTGTGTTGACAGAGGCCATCGCCGCCATCCGGGAGCAGTTGCCCGCCACAAAAGAGATCGACTACATCGTCAGTTTCGCAGAAAGCTCCAAGCGCGGCATCATCCGCTAATTCCCCATCCGCTGTCCGATGGAAACCCTGTTTGTGATTACCGGTCCTACCGCTGTAGGCAAGAGCGAGCTCTGCCTCCGCGTCGCCCGTCACCTTGGGGTGCCCATCATCAATGCCGACTCCCGTCAGATCTATGCCGACATCCCCATCGGTACGGCAGCGCCCACCCTTGAGCAGATGTCGGAGGTGAAGCACTATTTCGTTGGCACTAAGCGTCTGACCGACTACTACAGTGCCTCGATGTATGAACAGGACGTGCTCGCCCTTCTCCAGCATCCCGGTGCCCTCAGCCATGACCCTCACGCCCTTCTCTCTGGTGGCAGCATGATGTATATCGACGCTGTCTGCGACGGCATCGACGACATCCCCACCATCGATGATGACACCCGCACCTTGCTCCGTCAGCGGTTGGAGGAAGAAGGACTCAAACGATTGGTGGAAGAGCTCAGGGTGGCCGATCCCGAATACTATGCCATCGTTGACCGTAAAAACACCCGCCGCGTGGTGCATGCTCTTGAAATCTGCTACATGACAGGCCGCACCTACACCTCCTACCGCGTCCGCAACCAAAAGCCCCGAGATTTCTCAGTGGTGAAGATCGGACTCACCCGCGACCGCCAAGAGCTATACGACCGCATCAACCGCCGTGTGGAGCAGATGATAGCTGAGGGTCTGGAAGAAGAGGCTCGCCGCGTATATCCCTATAAAGGAGCCAACTCCCTCAACACGGTAGGGTATCGCGAGTTGTTTGACTATTTCGAAGGTCGCTGCACCCTCTCCGAGGCCGTGGAGCGCATTCAGGGAGCCACACGCCGCTATTGCCGCAAGCAGCTCACTTGGTTGAAGCGCGACAGCCGAATCAGGTGGTTCCATCCCGACCAAGGTGACGAAATACTTGCCTATATAGACACATTTATCAACAAGACCGCAGACAGATGAGAAAGGTACTCAGATGGTGCTGGCACATCCTCAGGCGTCCCCTCTCCTGGTATGTGCATCTCTTCAAGGGTCGCCGATGGTATGTGAAGTTGCTATCGGCGGCAGCGTCGTTTGTGGTGTTCATGATTGTCTATTTAGGCATGGTCGACATCAACTTCCTAGGTTTGTTTGGCAAATCCCCCGGTTTTTATGAAATTCTCCATCCTCCTACCAACGCCGCGTCGGAAGTGTACAGCGCCGACGGCAAACTGATCGGGAAGTTTTATAACGAGAACCGTAGTCCTGTGAAATACAAGGATGTGGCGCCTGTCTTCTGGAATGCGCTCATTGACACCGAGGACGAGCGTTTCTACAAGCACCATGGTGTGGACTTCCGCGGCATTTTGGGAGCAATGAAAGACGCCATCGTGCACCATGATGCCCGTGGAGCCTCAACCATCACGCAGCAGTTGGCCAAGAACATGTTCCGGATGCGCACCAACAACAGTTCGGGACTTTTGACAGGCATCCCCGGTCTGAGAATGGTGATCATCAAGAGCAAGGAATGGATCATCGCCACCAAGATCGAGATGGTGTATGAGAAGGAAGAAATCCTGACGATGTATGCCAACACAGTGGATTTCGGCAGCAACTGCTTCGGCATCAAGACCGCCAGCAAGACTTACTTCAACACCACCCCCGACCAGCTCACCACCGACCAGTCGGCGGTGCTGGTGGGCATACTCAAGGCCACCTCGTTCTACAACCCCATCATCAACCCCGAGAACAGCCATAACCGCCGCAATGTGGTAATGAAGCTGATGATGAAAAACGGTCATCTGTCACAGTCAGAATACGACCGGTTGGCTCCCGTCCCTACCCCCCTCCATGTGACCCTCGAAAGTGGTCAGAAGAGTCACACCGCCTATTTCAAAGATGCGGTAGAGGCAAGCCTTGCACAGTGGTGCCACAACACAGGCTACGACCTCTACACCTCAGGTTTGAAGATATACACCACGCTCGACACCAAGTTGCAGCAATATGCCGAGGAAGCCGTTGCCAGTCAGATGCGCCAGGTGCAGGCACAGTTCAATGCCGACTGGGGCAGTCAAGAGCCATGGCGTGATGAAGACGGCAAAGTGATTCCCTATTTTGTAGAGCAGATTGCCAAAAAGCTGCCTCTTTACAAAGACCTGAAAACCCGCTTCGATGGCAACATTGACTCTATCGCCCACTATATGAATCAGCCCCACAAGGTGAAGCTCTTCAGCTACGACCGCGGCACCTACGAGACAGAGATGAGCACGCTCGATTCCATCCGAGTGATGGCCCGTTTCATGCACGCCGGTTTAGTTGCCATGGAGCCGCGGACCGGTGCCATAGTAGCCTGGGTGGGAGATATAGACTACAACACATGGCAATATGACAAGGTGACAGCGATGCGCCAACCAGGCTCCACTTTCAAGGCCTTTATCTACACCGAGGCGATGAACCAGGGGCTGGTGCCCTGCGACAAGCGGCGCGACGAACCCGTCAAGGTGCCCATCTACGACGAGAAGACCCATTCCGAGTCACCCTGGAACCCTAACAACTCGAGCAAGAGTTTCTCTGGCGACTCCATGACCCTAAAACGCGCCTTTGCCAAGAGCACCAACAGCATCGCCGTCAGGCTCGGTGTGGAGATGGGGTTGAAGAACGTCATCAAGACCGCCCATGAGATGGGCATCAAGAGTGAGTTGGACCCCCACCCCACCACACTACTCGGCTCCTCCGATGTCAACCTGCTTGAGTTGGTGAGTGCCTACAGCACTATTGCCAACGACGGGAAGCGCCATGAACCCGTCCTGGTGACCCGCATCATCGATAGCGAGGGCAATCTCATCTACGAGGGTCCCACTGACAGTCCGCGTGCGCTCCCCTACAAGAGTGCCTTCTTCATGCAGCAGATGCTGATGGAGGGAGTGCGCAGCGGTACCTCCAGTGCCCTCTCGTCATACGTCGGCTATTGGGCCAACACCGACATCGGCGGCAAGACCGGCACCTCCAACAATGCGAGCGACGGCTGGTTCATCGGCGTGACACCAAAACTGGTCTGCGGAGCGTGGGTAGGCGGCGAATACCGGCAGATTCATTTCCGTACCCCCCGTCTAGGACAAGGAGCCCACTCCGCACTTCCCATCTGTGGGAAATTCCTGCAGTTGGTACTCCGAGGCACAGATTACATGAAATACCGCAGCCGTTATATAATGCCACCCGGCGAGGATGTCAACGTTGACCTGTTCAATTGCGCACCCAAACCGAGTCATCGTTCCTCGAGTGAAGACAATGACTCCGCCAATGCCGGTGAGACTTTCATTTATGACATCGACGGCAACCTCATCCCCAAGAGTTCCATCACCCCGCCCTCCAAGGAAAACGACTTGAACATCCCCGAGGAGGAGGTAGAATTCATCATCGACGAATAACCACGCCCCTTGCCAACAGCGATCCAGATAGACACTGAGAATGCAGAGATGCAGAAAGTGCTGCAACTCGTGCAATACACCAATCACAGCCTTTTCCTCACGGGCAAGGCTGGGACTGGCAAGTCGACATTGCTGCGCTATATCTGCGAGACCACCAAGAAGAAACATGTGGTGCTCGCCCCTACCGGCATCGCCGCCATCAACGTGGGTGGAAGCACCCTCCACAGTTTTTTCAAGCTGCCTTTCCATCCCCTGTTGCCCAATGATGTGCGCTTCTCTGAGCGCAACATCCGCGAAGCCCTGAAATATACTGGCGAGAAACGGAAGATCATCCGTGAAGTGGAACTCATCATCATCGATGAGATCAGCATGGTGCGGGCAGACATCATCGACTTCATCGACAAGGTGCTGCGCATCTACACCCGCAACCGTTATGCGCCTTTCGGCGGTAAGCAGATGCTGTTTGTTGGAGACATCTTCCAACTCGAACCTGTTGTGCGCGATGAGGACCGTCAACTGCTGCGCCCGTGGTATCCCTCCCAGTTTTTCTTCGACGCGAAGATTTTCCAGACCATGACGCTGGTGAGCATCGAACTGACCAAGGTGTACCGTCAGGACGACAAGCAGTTTATCTCGCTGCTCGACCACATCCGCACCAACCAGGTGACTCAGGCAGAACTCACACGGCTCAACCAGCGAGTGGGCCAATCCATCCAACAAGGTGACGGACTGTCCATCACTCTGTCCACTCGCCGCAACACCGTCGACTACATCAACGAGCAGCACCTGAGCGAACTTCCCGGCGAGGTGACTATCCTCCACGGCATGCTCGAAGGCGAGTTCCCCACCACGAGCCTCCCCACCTTGATGGAATTGGAGGTCAAGGTAGGCGCCCAAGTCATCTTTGTAAAGAACGATATGGACCACCGCTGGGTGAACGGCACCCTCGGCACCATCACGATGATAGACAGCGACGACGATGGCGAGGAAATCCTCACTGTGCGCACCGACAATGGCGACGAGTATGAGGTGACCCGCGACATCTGGAGCAACATGCGCTACACCTTCAATGAACAAGAAGAGAAAATCGAGGAAGAGGAGATCGGCCGCTTCATCCAGTTTCCCCTCCGTCTGGCATGGGCCATCACCGTGCACAAGAGCCAGGGGCTTACTTTCCGGCATGTGAGCATCGACCTCTCGGGCGGTGCCTTTGCTGGCGGCCAAACCTACGTCGCGCTCTCGCGCTGCCAGTCGTTGGAAGGCATCTGCCTGAAAGAACCCATCCGCTATTCCGACATCTTTGTTCGTTCCGAAGTGGTGAGATTCTCACGCAGTTACAATGATGAGCGCGCCATCAATGCCGCCCTTGAGGAATCGATGGCCGACAAGGAATACCATGATGCCGTCATCTCCCTCGACAGGAGCGACGCCGATGCTTTCCTCGACAACTTCTTCAAGGCCATCCACCACCGCTACGACATAGAAAAGCCCGTCGTCAAACGCTTCATCCGACGCAAGCTCAACCAATTGCTGCACCTACGCGAGGAGAACCAACAGTTGCGCGCTGCTGCTGCCGGACGTTCTGACTTTCTGCAACGTCTCGCCGCAGAATACACGCTGATGGGTAAGGACTGTGAGCGAGAGGGCATGCCCGATGCCGCCATCGCCAACTACCGCAAGGCCCTAGAACTCTGGCCCGACGCCAAGGAGCCGCAACGCCGCATCAAGAAATTAGAACGAAACAAAAAGAACTGACAAATATGGAAATCAAGACCTCCACCTTCGCCCTGAGCAGTCCGACACTCGACAGCTGCCCTAAGGACTTCAAACCCGAATATGCCTTTATCGGTCGCTCCAACGTGGGCAAGTCGAGCCTCATCAACATGCTTTGCAACCACAAGGGCCTTGCCAAAACCTCTTCAACTCCTGGCAAGACGCTGCTCATCAACCATTTCCTCATCAACCACGAATGGTATCTGGTCGACCTGCCCGGCTATGGTTTCGCCAAGCGCTCCAAGAGCGTGCAGCAAAAGATTCAGAACATGATCAACTCCTATCTGCTGCTCCGCCAGCAACTGGCCAATGTGTTTGTGCTCATCGACATCCGCCTGGAGCCACAGGCCATCGACCGCGAGTTCATCAACTGGCTCGGTGAGAGCAGCATCCCCTTCTCCATCGTCTTCACCAAAGCCGACAAACTGTCCAACATGAAAGCCCAGGAAAGCGTCAAGCGATTCATGGACTCCCTGAAAGAGGAGTGGGAAGAGCTGCCACCCTATTTCGTGACGAGTAGTGAGAAACGCACGGGCAGGGATGAACTGCTCGCCTATATTGACAACATCAACAAAGACATCGTACAACCCTAACCCACCGTTATGAATGCCTATCTCGACGTACAGGGACTGACCAAAAGTTTTGGCGCCCTCCAGTTGTTCGACAACCTCTCGTTCTCCATCAGCGAGGGCCAGCATGTGGGACTGGTGGCGAGGAACGGTACGGGCAAATCGACCCTCCTTTCCATCCTGACCGGTAAAGAAGGCTATGACAGCGGCGAGATCATCTATCGCCGTGACCTGAAGGTGGGCTATCTGGAACAGTCGCCGCGCTTTGACCCCGAAGAGTCGGTGCTCGATGCCTGTTTCAACCATCAGGGTGACGATGAAAAAGTGCTCCGCGCCAAGCAAGTGCTCACCCAACTGAAAATCCGCGACCTTCATCAGCCGATGGGTCAGTTGAGCGGCGGTCAGCAGAAGCGTGTAGCACTCGCCAATGTGTTGCTCACCGAACCCGACCTGCTGATTCTCGATGAGCCGACCAACCACCTCGACCTCGACATGATCGAGTGGCTGGAGGGGTATCTCTCTCGCGGCAACCGCACGTTGCTGATGGTCACACACGACCGTTTCTTCCTCGACCGCGTGTGCGACTCCATCATCGAGCTCGACGGCCACACCCTCTACACCTACCGGGGCAATTACGCCTATTATCTAGAAAAGCGGCAGCACCGCATCGATGTGGCGCGGGCAGAGATTGAGCGGGCCAAC
>CAMZHP010000177.1 GCA_947306845.1 uncultured Prevotellaceae bacterium | reverse complement strand
AGGTCGTTGTAGGGAATCTCGCCCGCATTGACATGCTTGCGGAAATCATTGTTGGTGGTGTAGGGAGCACGGTATTTGATGGCGTTGGCGTTGGCCAGGTCACCATCGGTGCTCTGTCCGGTGGAGGCACCGGTGAAGATGCCCACTTTGAAGGGACGGCCAGCCTCGTGCTCGGCGATGGCTATTTTGGCCAGTTCTTTGGTCACGGCCTTGGCTACACCGGCAGGTGTGAAACCGCTCAGAGCCAGGTTTTCTCCGTTTTTGATGAGTGACGCTGCTTCAACAGCGGTCAGAAGAGTGTATGCCATAAGTATGATTTATTTAAAATGTGCACAAAGGTAGGTCAAATCGAGCAAAATGGCAAATAATTCGCACTTTATTTTGGTTTTAAGGGGATGGAAGAAAATTTTTTGATAATTTTGCCATTGCAAAGTTAGGAAGAAAGAAGAAAAAAGAAAGAAAAGAGAAAAAATGAGCAAGAGGATTGTTACTTTCGGAGAACTATTGTTGCGTTTCTCGAAAAAGGGAAACAGGCGTTTCACACAGGGTGAGGAACTGTTGGGCAATTTTGGCGGCAGCGAGGCCAATGTGGGCATCTCGCTTGCCACTTTGGGCGATGAGGTGTCGTATGTGACGAGGCTGCCACGAGGGCAGATAGGTCTCGCGGCACTGATGATGCTCCGTGAGTACGGACTTGACACCCGCGACGTGATGATGGACGGCGACCGCATGGGTGCCTATTATTTCGAGGGAGCAGCAGCTTTGCGCAACTCGTCGGTCACCTACGATCGCGCCAATTCAGCCTTTGCCCAACTCAAGCCAGGCATGATCGACTGGCATAAGGCTTTCGAGGGAGCCAGCGTCTTCCATACCTCAGGCATTGCCGGCGCACTCACCCCCGATGCTGCAGAGGCCACCCTTGAGGCCCTCCAGGTGGCTGATGAGATGGGACTGACCATATCTTTCGACATCAACCATCGCAAGAACCTGTGGCGCTACCCCGGGGCACAGCCCATCGAGATGCTCAGCCGCATGTTGGAGTATGCCGACGTGATGTTCGGCGACGTCATCGAGTTTGAGTTCCTCTTCTCGCATCCGAAAATACCCTTCAAGGCACTCACGCCAGATTACGAGATGGACCTGCAGCCCTACCGCGAGTGGTTTGTTGACATCAAGAAGCGTTTCCCACGGTGCCAGAAATGGCTCATGGGCATGCGCAACCAGGTGAATGCCAGCCATCACTTGCTCACCGCTCTGCTTTGCACCAAAGACCATCTCTATTCCACCCGCATATACGACATTCAGGATATGGTCGACCCGATGGGTGTGGGTGATGCCTTTGCCGCGGGACAGATACACGCCATGCTCCAATGGCCAGACGATGACCAGCGCATCCTCGACTATTCCCTCGCCGCCTCTACGCTGAAATACTCCTTCAATGGCGACTTCAACCTCGCCACGGATGAGGAGATAGACACTCTGATAAATAGTTGATTGCTAACCCAATTCGTTCCAACTTTACTTTCCCATGGCTGAAGGGAAGTAAGGTTGGAATTTTTTTAAGAAAAACATTTTTAACTGAAATTTATACTGTATGAAAACAACTAAAATGGTCATTTGGAAATGGCTGCTGCCACTCCTTTTATGGGTATGGTTGCCGATGGCCGTCGGTGCAAAAACAAAAAAACCTGTCCTATGCATTGAGAAGACCGATGGCAGTGTCGTAAAAATGCCTATCGGTGAAACCTATCCTATCATTTATACAAATAGTAGAGATGATGAATCCACAGGAAGAACCATCAATTTCTTTTTTATCATCACAGGTGAAAATCAGTATTTAGATAATACTGAAATTCCTTGTGCTGAAGTGAAACGTTTCTATACGGAATTTGAGACAACTGAAGACATTGCTGGGGTGGAGATGAAGACAGAAGAGGCTGCGTCCGTCTATTCTGCCAATGGACTGAAGATGGGCAATGAAGAACAGCTCAGTAAGATGCCCAAGGGTGTCTATTTGATGAAGAAAGGAAAGAAAACCTCTAAACACGTTAAACCATGAAACGACTATTCATCCTGCTTGTGATGATTGTAGCAGTCGTCATGGGCATTTCTGCACAAAATAACTACAGGGGGCAGGTTGCCTCAATCAAACTTGCCTCAGGCGACAGCCTATCTATGGAAATGATGATTCATTCAATAGCTCCTAAAGTGAAAGACGGTGAAATCGTGTGGAGTATCGATCGCTATGAGGTAAAGGACGTGAAGTCTATAGATCTGCGCTCTCCAGAGCAGAGTGAGGCGATGGCTCGACAGGCTCTCATTGAATTCTATAAAGCCATGGACGGTGATCATTGGTATAACAATACCAATTGGTGCAGTGACAAACCCATCGGCGAATGGTTTGGTGTGGAAAGTGGTGACCGTCCTTATGTCTCAACAATATACATGCCCAGCAACAACCTGAAGGGCACTTTGCCAAGCGGTATCTTTACTGGAATGGGGCCAATGGCAATGATAAGAATTGCTGACAACCAAGTCTCCGGATCTTTCCCCAAAGAGGTAGTCAATAATGTGAGTCTCCAATATCTTCAACTCGAACGGAATCAGATAACAGGTGAGTTGCCAGAGGGACTTCCGGAATTGCCCATTTTTCGTCATTTAAGCGTCAGTGACAATAATATGACTGGAAAGATACCCGCATCTTTGTCCAGGATGATGGGAACAAGAAACAGTTTAGATATTTCAGGCAACGACTTCAGCGGTGATGTGCCAGAGGAGATTGTCAATCATCCCGACTTTCATTTGAGATGGGACTATATTCTTCCACAGCGTGGTCATTTGAACCTCCCCACCATACCTGGTTACAAGCTTTCCGTGACAGATTTGAATGGTAATCAACTGGAGACGACAGATGTCTATAAGAATAATTTCTATACGCTGATATTCAATTATTCATCGGCAGGGAATTTCTTTACCGACAAACTTAAAATAGCGTATGAGATCTATAAAAACAAGGGTTTTGAGGTGTTGGGCATGGCGACTGGCGATACCGAAGAGATCAATGAGTACTTGCACACGAACAACATCTCATGGCTCAATCTGGATCCTGAGACATTCAGTAATAAAGTCGGACGCTATTTCCTCTTTCTGAACTTCATCAATCTCGTTGATCAAAAAGGGAATGTCGTCTTTACGAGCATCATGGATGAGAATGGAAAGATGGAGAACACGTGGGGAGAAAGCACACGTGACCAACAGGTGTTCGACGTGCTGAAAGAGAAATTTGGTTCGGTTGACTTCACTCCTTATACTTCTACCGATTATTCAAGGGACGGTGAGGTGCTCACTTTGCAGCAAGCCTCAAAGGGACAGGGCATTGATATTGTCTTTGTCGGTAATTGTTTTGTCGATAAAGATATGGAGCCTGGTGGCAAATATGAGCAGAAGATGCGTGATGCCATGGAGCAGTTCTTCGCCTTCGAGCCTCTTACCTCTCTGCGTGACCGTTTCAATGTGTATGCCGTGAAGGCGGTTTCCCCCAATGCTGAGTTGTTTGAGGGAACCAAACACGCCATCTCCACCAATGCCGATGCTATTGAGTATGCCCAGAAGGTGAGTACACTCATTCCCAACCGCCCCATGCGCGTGAATGTCATCTACAATTCATTCAATGCAGGGCGTAGCATCACATACATGTTTGAAGATCATTCTTATGTGGCACACATGTACTCAGGTATCAATCTTGTACTCAACCATGAGGGTTGCGGTCATGGTATCGGACGCCTGTATGACGAATATGTGGAGGAAAACGGTTCGTCTCTTTCGCAGGAATGGAGGGATTATTATGATGAAATGTGGACCACGTATGGGCGCGGTGCAAATATAGACTGGCACTCTGATGTAACTAAGACTCGGTGGGCACGTTTCGCAGCCGATTCTCGTTATGCCAGTGAGAACCTCGGTGCCCATGAGGGAGGAGGATTGTTTGAATTTGGCATGTATCGGCCCACCCAAAACAGTATGATGCGATTCAATAACTGTCCCTTTAATGCCCCATCCCGCGAGGCCATCTATAAGTATGTGATGCAGGAGAGCGAGGGTCCCAGTTGGAAGTATGACTATGAGACCTTTGTCGCCTTTGATGCCAAGGGACGCGCCGAATTTGCCAAGGCCATGGAGGGACTCTCTTACATCAAGGGAAAGGATAGTAAAGGAGGACGTCACCTGCCAGACGAAAGCATAGACAAAAAGTCGTTGCCATTGCCGCCCGTCTTTGTCAAGGGCACATGGCGTGAGGCCCTTCAAGACAAATAGTATGCTACAGTCATCATTTTCAACGGCTATCAAGGCAATCTGTTCTTGGTAGCCGTTTTTGGAAGGTCTCTTTATTTCTTTGCAATCAGCCCATGTCTGTTTAAACTTTTTAGTCTTGGCTGCGTCAAAGTGATATAACGAAAGTAAATATAAGCTAAAACAAATGGAGATACACCGATATGTTGTCATTTTGGCAACATTGTTGTTGGGCATCCTCCCATGCGCAGCACAGAATGAGACTATAGCAGGACGTATCGTCGACAAAGCAGATGGAGGTGCTTTGGACAAGGCCACCGTGCAGCTTTATCAACTCAAAGTTTCCAGAAACAAGACGGACACCACCTATGTGGCAGGTGCCCTCACGGATGAGGATGGTTTTTTTACTTTCTCATCCGTCAAGAATGGCACCTATTTGCTCAAGGCCTCATTTGTGGGCTACAAGGAGTGGTCAAGACGGGTTTCGAAAGTCAGAGACCAGGAACTATCGATGGGTGAGATAGAGATGGAATCGGATGCCATCATGCTCGATGGCGCCACGGTAGTTGCCAATATCCCCAAGATGGTCATCAAGGATGATACGGTGGTATACAACGCCGATGCCTTCCGGGTGCCAGAGGGGTCGGTCATCGAGGCTTTGGTGGAGGCTCTCCCAGGAGCGAAAATCGATGACAACGGAGGCGTTACCATCAATGGCAAGAACGTGAAGAGGTTTAAGATGGACGGCCGTGATTTCATGACCGGCAACAACAGTGCGGTGATGAAAAACCTGCCTTCTTATGTCATCGACCAGGTAAAGGCTTACGATGAGAAGAGCGACCTGTCGAGACTCACCGGACTCGACGACGGCAATGATGACTTCGTGCTGGAATTTGTCACGAAGCGGAGCGCCAGAAACGGTCTGCAGATGAACCCTGATATCGGCATTGGCACCGACCACCGCTATGGCATCCGACTGACGGCCATGAAACCTTTTGGAGCCATGCGCTACACCTTTATGGGAAATGCGAACAATGTCAACGACCGCAACTTCACCGGGCGCGGCGGACGCGGACGAGGCAACAACAACGGACAGCGCCACACAAAGACGGGCGCACTCGACATCAGCTATGAGAACAACAAGGACATCAGGCTCAGCGGTCGCGTCACTTGGAATCACAGCAATACGGATAACTGGAACCGCACGGGGTCGGAGAACTTTGTCAACACTCGTGGCGGCGCATTTTCCAACAGCATCAGCCAGAACTATTCCAGGGCAAACAGCTGGACTGCCAACATGAACCTGCAGTGGACTATTGACTCCGTCACAACCCTGTCGTTCCGTCCCGATGTCAACTTCTCTACTAATGACGGAAGGGGATTCTCCACCTCCGCCTCGTTCAATTCCAACCCTTTCGACTATGTCGAAGACCCATTGAGCAATAAAGGGATGATTGACATGGATTCACTCAACCTTATCGTCAATGGCAGGCAGAACAAGTCGTTGAGTTACAGCAGCAACAAGAGCCTGCGCTCGCAACTGCAACTCTACCGCCGCTTCGGTCGTAATGGGCGCAACCTGGCACTCAGCAGCAACATCAACTATGGTGACGGCAGCAACCGCAATGCCAATCTCTCCATGGTGAAACTCTATCAGACGAAAGACCGATGGGGCAACGACTCCACCTATCAGACCAATAGGTATACCAACTCCTCGAATGACAATTTCAGTTTCTCACTCGGGGCTACCTATACCGAGCCGCTGTATCTTTTCAAGGCCAAGCCTGACACAACTGCCACGAATGATATGTTCGGCATGCCTTTTATGGCCGGTCCAAGAAACAGAGGAGGGGGCAACAGACGAAGAGTGGGGGTCGAGGGCATCTTCCTGCAGATGAACTACCGCTACAGTTACAGCCATCAGAAAAACGATCCCGCCACCTTCGACTTCCCCAACTATACCAGCGAGGCGTTCCAGGAGGTGCTCAGGGAATACCGTGACTGGACCCGGCTGTTCGGCTTCCTCGACAACCCCTATGAGTCGTATCTCTCCACAGAACTCAGCCGCTATTCCGAGCGTACAGAGCACGGACATAACGCCGATGTGCAGCTGCGCTTTGTCAGGGAGAAATACAATATGAACATCGGTGTGTCGGCACAGCCAGAACGCTCACACTTCATTCAGCAGTATCTTGGCGTTCCCATCGATACTGTGCGGACCGTGACCAATGTGTCACCGACATTCAACCTGCGTTACCGCTTCAACCAGCAGACCAACCTTCAGGTGAACTACCGCGGGTCATCATCACAACCGTCCATCACCCAACTGCTTGAAATATATGACGATACCAACCCCCTGAACATCAACATAGGTAACCCAGGACTCAAACCATCTTTCTCGTCCAACCTGAGTGTGAACTTCCAGAAACAGCGGACACCGACATTCGTGACCGACAGCATGGGATTCAATGTGCCCAAGGCACAGCGCCACTGGAGTTTCAGCGCCAACGGAAGTTTCAATACCACCCGCAACTCCATCGGCAATGTGGTGACCTATAATGAAACGACGGGCGGACGTATTACCAGACCCGAGAACATCAACGGCAACTGGGGTGCCAACGGAGGCGTGACATTCAACATCGCCC